>JAZNTO010000093.1:0-47595 GCA_045591805.1 Akkermansia sp.
ACCCGCCATGGGCGCCCCCTACCCCCGTGCAGCGGTGATACGGACATCTTCATCTACCCGGGCTATGAATACAAGGTTGTAGGCGGCCTGCTCACCAACTTCCACCTGCCGCAGAGCACTCTCATCATGCTCGTCTGCGCCTTTGCCGGCAAGGAGCTCATCATGGAGGCCTATCGGCAAGCAGTCGAGATGCGCTACCGCTTCTTCTCCTACGGCGATTGCATGCTGATACTTTGATTTTGAACGCCACCCACCGGCGGAAACTCTAAATGGCAGAAGGTATGAACACCTCCCCCACGACAACTGCTGTGCGCCGCCTGCTTATCTCCCTGCCCCTGCTCGTCCTCGTCGCCGCGGCAGCAACGGCGGCGCATCTGTATTTGCACCGCGCCGCCTGGATAGAACACGGCGAATCCCCCATCCTCTGGGTATGGATCGATGCCGTGGCAGACGGCAGAATCCTTTTCGCCGCCGCGCAATACGTCGCCGTGGCCGCAGCCTTTGCCCTGGCCTGGGCAAGTCAGCACTGCAAATGGCGGCCGCAGCGTTACCTCCTCATGGCATGGGGCTTCACCTGGCTACCCGTGGCACTCATAGCCAGCGGAGATGTCACCGCCTCCGACGCCGGGCCCTTCAACTTTCCCATGTCGATGTTTGCCGCGCCGATTTTCGGACTCTTCTGCCTAGTTGAGCTAGGCATCACCCTGCTCTTCAGCGCCCTGCGTACCCCGCGCCGCAAGGTCAATCCTGTGGCAGAGGCGCTTGCAAAGAGCGGTGCCGTTGATTCAGCGCAAGACCGATAAGCCGCTCAGCAACATCAACCATGAACTGAGAGGGGTACCGCGCGCGTGTTCCTTCTTTTACCCCCCGATGCATGCCTCACCTTTCGCCGAGACTTCCATGCCCCGAACAACCCGCGCAATTTGCCACAGGCACACCGCCAACACGGCCGCTGCAAGGCATGCCCACGGCACATACTGCCAACCGCCGCAGCCCATAAAAGCCAAAGATTCCAGCACAAGCATCAGATAAATAGCCAGCGGCGCACTCCGCCCCGCCTTCCGGCACCCCAGCAGACGAAACACACCCAACAACAGCGCAGGCACCATCAGAATAACACCCTGAGCCAGTAAGGTATCCCGGCGCAAGCGTTCCATTCGCGACTCATCCGACATCCGAAAATACGCTGCATCACCAAACATACCATGCACCGGCGAAATTTCATTTCCGCGCTGAATACCACGCACAACGACAGGAGTACCATTGGCCACCATGCTGCAACGCACGGCACAAGGGGGCTCATCCTCCAATTCCAGATTCAGGTAATACGGCGATTCGTAACACTCGCTCTGCACCACCCGACAATAGGGTTGCCACGCTTCCGGTAAATGAATAAGCTCCATGGGAATCTCCTGATTCCCTAATCTGCCGGCACCATATTCGTTCAGTTCCAGCGAGAATGCCCCCATGCGGATGCGCTGCGCGTGTTTGGTGGCACCCCGCAGCGGATGCCCTCGGTACTGTTCTTCCTCAACATATCGGCCATCCACCCATCGCCCCTCGTCGACACTCAACTTCAGCTTCAACGCCTGGCATCGCACGCCGATATCGGGCAGTTCGAGCCACTCATCCGTATATGCCGGCGCTTCCAACTGAACCTTTCGGCCTTCGTGAGCCGGGTCAACGGCTTCCGGGCTGATACAGAGGTAGGGCTCTTTGTCCATCTCGGCCAGCAGTGTGACAAACTGTTTCCCACAGCAATAGGACAGCGAAACGATTATCAGCAGCAGAAATACCGCCAACATCCACCGGAAAATAAGTTTCATAAGTCTCATACCATACACAAGCCCCTTCTTATTACAGCCCGGCCTTGCGGATTTCCTGCGAGAGCTTCATGGCACAGAAATCCGGTCCGCACATGGAGCAGAAGTGAGCCTTCTTTGCATTAGCATGCGGGAGGGTCAGGTCATGGTATGCACGAGCCTTGTGGGGGTCGAGCGAGAGATTGAACTGGTCATTCCAACGGAACTCGAAACGAGCTTTAGCCAACGCGTTATCACGCAACTGAGCACCGGGATGCCCCTTAGCGAGGTCGGCAGCATGCGCGGCAAGTTTGTAGGTCACGACACCTTCTCGCACATCCTCGCGGTCCGGCAGCCCCAAATGTTCCTTGCGTGTAACGTAGCATAGCATGGCACACCCGCGCCGGGCAATGAGAGCGCCGCCAAGCGCACCGGTTATGTGGTCATAGCCCGGAGCGATATCGGTTGCGAGCGGCCCGAGGGTGTAGAAAGGAGCCTCATAACACCAATCAAGCTGCTTGCGCATATTCTCAGGCACCAGATGCAGCGGCACATGACCGGGACCTTCATTCATCACCTGCACACCCTTAGCCCAGGCCGCCTGTGTCAACTCGCCCTGCACTTCCAGCTCGGCCAGTTGGGCAAAGTCGTTCGCATCGGCTATGGCCCCGGGACGCAAGCCATCGCCTATGGAAATTGCCACATCATAGGTAGCCAATATATCGCATATCTCCTCCCAATGCTCATAGAGGAAGTTTTCCTGCTGCTGAAGCATCATCCACTTGGCGATAATGGAACCACCGCGCGACACAATACCGGCGGCACGGTGCGCCGTGTGCGCCACAAAACGCCGCAGCAAAGCGGCATGCACCGTCACATAGTCCACCCCCTGTTCCGCCTGTTCGATGAGGGTATCGCGGAAGATGGGCCAGCTGAGATGCTCCACACGCCCGCTGCATTTCTCTAGGCTCTGGTACATAGGCACCGTACCGATGGGTACCGGGCTGTTGCGTAGAATCCACTCACGAGTCTTGTGAATGTCGCACCCGGTAGAGAGATCCATCACCGTGTCCGCCCCCCAGTGAATGGCCCAGCGCAGCTTCTCCACCTCCTCGGCAATGCCGGAGGTAATGGCGGAGTTACCGATATTTGCATTGATTTTGCAGAGGAAGTTCCGGCCGATAATCATGGGCTCGGCCTCGGGATGGTTGATGTTGGCGGGTATCAGAGCTCGACCTGCTGCAATTTCATCTCGCACGAACTCAGGGGTGAAGAAAGCCGGCATATTGCCGCCCCGATGCAGCTCCGCCGGGTGGCTGTAATGAATATCCGCACGGCGAGCCAACGTATCGGGTCCAAACCCAGGCTGCGCCTCCAGCTCACTGGGACGCGGCATGCCGGTGCCTAACTCGTCGAGCAACTCCTGAACAACCGCCGGGCGCGATTTTGCGTTGGGGAACTCATCGTATATAGCCTTGTACGCCTCCTCTCGACCGAGATTCTCACGAATCGCCACATACTCCATCTCGGGTGTCGTGATACCACGCAGCGCATAAGCGCGCTGAGTGGGCGGGCGGCTTACGTCGGCGGCTCGCAACACTCCATTCTTACAGCGCTGCACATCGCCTCGGGCTTCTATCCAACGCTCACGCAGACGGGGCAGTCCCCGCTCGACATCTCCATGAAAAGCCTCATCCCCCCAAGGTCCGGAACAATCATAAATGCGCACCGGGGCATTAGATTCTGTTGTACCATCCGGGAACAACGTATCTTCCTGCACCACTTCACGCATGGCAACTTGAATATCAGGGTACAACTTCCCTGACACATACACACGCCGAGAACCGGGGTATCTGAGTTCATCGCTTTGCATGCTCAGCTTCATAGCACATCGAGCCACCAACGTAAAGAGCAAAACATAGTCATTTTGATAGACTGACAGAAAAAATGATTATCCGCCGCTGAACAGGAGCTGCAACAGCGGCACTTTGTGTCATGTTAGGCGGTGTGGGTCGGTATGGCAATTTTGGGGCTTGCCAGAGTAGACCTCTATATGATATGTTTGGTGCATGGTGCAAACATACCGACAGTTCATACTTCTGGCAGCGGCGCTGTTCTTCATGCTGGGCAGCACCTCCTGCGGGGTAACCATGGCGCAGAAAACAGCGGATGGCAAGTGGGCACTTGTACCGCTGGCAGATGGTTTCGACTTTCCTGTAGGCAAGCCGAACGGCGAGGGATATTACAAAGCCAGAGGCCTGAGACTCAAGACACCGCGCCACTTGGGAGAAGACTGGAATGGTAACGGTGGCGGCAATTCAGACTTGGGAGACCCGGTGTATACCATAGGCCATGGGCTGGTAACCTATGCAGCGGACGCACGCGGGCGCTGGGGGAAAGTCGTAATCGTACGCCATGCTTTCCGCGAGCCGAAGAGCGGGCGTGTGCTCTGCTGCCAGACTTTGTATGCGCATCTGGATCGCATCGATGTGAAGCTGGGGCAGCTTGTAACGCGCGGCGACCAAGTAGGCACCATCGGCACGAATCGCGGCATGTTCCCGGCTCACCTGCATGCCGAGCTGCACTTCAACATACTGGTAAACTGCGGCCAGCAGGGTATCCCCAAGACGGCCAAGAACTACGGAAACCTGACAGCCTTCATCAACCACTATCGACGCTTGCGTCCCGAACAGAAGTTTGTAAAGCTTCCCATAGGCTGTTTCCTTCCCTACAAAGACACGGAGGGGCTGTAAATGAAGACCTGCCTGTTCGGAGGTTCGTTCGACCCGGTACACGCGGGGCATCTGGCTATAGCACAAGCTGCTGTGGACACGGTAGGACTGGAGCGCATTCTTTTCCTGCCGGCCGCGTGCTCGCCTTTCAAAACCGGGCGGCAACACTATTTCACCAATGAAGAGCGGCTGACTATGCTGCGGGCGGCCACTGCCACCTTGCCGCAGGCTGAAGTAAGCGAGCTCGATTTGCAACTTCCACCCCCCAGCTACAGCTGGCGTGTGGTGGAAGCCTGCCGAGTCCTCTACCCCACAGATGAGCTATACTGGCTCATGGGTACTGACCAGTGGGAACAACTGCACCGATGGGCGCGCTACGACTACCTCTGCGAGCAGCTCCGGTTCATCGTTTACCACCGCGACACACCGCCGCAACCGAGAGCGGGGGTGCGAGCCACTTTCATCTCCGGGCACCACCCGGCCTCCTCCTCTGCCATACGCAGAGCCCTGCAGCTCGGTCAACAACCACCGGCAGAGTGGATACCTGCGGGAGTCTGTTTCACTGTTGAAAAACGTTGACAAAGGTGCCTCTACTGCTATGATCCCCGCATGACGCCCCCGGTGCAAGACAGCGAACTGAAAAAGGCCGTCGGTTTTACCTTGGCCTCTGATGAGGAACTGCTTTGGGCAGAACGCCGCAGCTATACGATGGATAGCGATGTGTGGGTAATGCTGGTAGGAGGTGTAGTGCTGCTGAGCGTGAGCATCTTCTTAGCCATGCTCGCAAGTCGCCCCGAACCGCCGGACTTCTGCAACCTCTACACCTTCGTCCTGAGCTTCGTTGCCGCACTAATTTGCCTGCTCTGCACTGTTTATGCCATAAAAGGAAACAGCCGCACCGTATACGCGCTCACGCAAAAACGTGCGCTCATCGTCATGATGCCCCCCATCGGCAAGCCCGTGGTATACGCAGTCCCCCTCGCGCATGATATGGTGTACCGCATTGTTCCCCGCATAGATGGCAGCACGGATTACTACATGATGCAACTCCCTATGGGGCGCTACCAAGGCATCCGCGACTACGGTTTTCTGCGCGTGCGTGACAACGAAAGCCTACAGGCAGAGCTGACTCGCGGTGGTGTGGAATTACCCTCAATCGGCGAGTCACGTTGTGCCCAATACAAGCTGAATATATACGATGGGCTCTCTCCTCTGCTGCCGATGTTCTGCTGGTTTATCCTACTGGTACTGATGCTTGCTGCCACATACCAACAACTCACCGACGACTCAACGGCAGCTTATATCAATCTGTGGCTCAACGGCAAGAAATGCACAGCCACCGTCATCGGTTACAATAAAAAGACCACACGCCGCACCACTACGATTGACGGCAAGCCACGCGATACAACAGTAAAGATTGTCTACCACCCCATCTACCGCTTCGCACTTGCAGACGGAACCATGACCACACGCACAGAGGCCGTAGGCAGTCGCAAACGCTATCCCAAGCCCGGCGAGCAAGTCACTGTGTACTACGACCCGCAGCCCCCTTGGCAAGCCATGCGCCGCAACTTCGATGAGCTGGCCTTGCCGCTCTTCTTTCTTGGCATGGGAGGCGTATGCGGCTACATGATTCTGAATGCCTACCGACGCTGCCGGCGCACCCGCCACCGCGCCTTTTACCTTATCGCGCCGGATAAAGGCCAGGAATAACGGACACGAAAACGCTAAAAATCCGATTCTGCTACAAAAATAATGCATATACAGCACAGATTTGTGCTTGCGGTACGATACAATTTCAGGTAAACTGCGAAGCATGAACATTGCTGGATTTCTGACCATAACAGCAGCTTTGCTGGTCGGCTCGGTGCAGGCGCAGTTCGGAGGCTTCTCCATGGAGCCGGGCGCAGCACAACCGCCCGCCACCATGAGTGTGAGCTGCAAGGCTAGCGTGAGTAGCTACAAAGCGGACGAGCCTTTTTATGTAGCACTGCAGGCCGACATACCCCACCCGTGGCATGCTTACTTCCGCAATCCTGCCACAGTGGGAGAGCCTATGAGCGCCGAGCTGAAAGCCCCCACCGGTTTTAAGGTGGAAGGCCCCTACTGGTCACTCCCCGACCGCCACGAGGGAATACTGGGCGTAGCCTACACCTACAACACCCCCATCGTGGTGTGGAAGCTCACGCCGCAAGCCGATGCCCCGCAACAGGCAGAGTTCTGCATGAGTGCCACAGCCCAGACCTGCAGCGATACCGGATGCAATCCGCCGGAGACCAAGACAAGCACCCTCTGCCTGAGCGCAGGAGATGGTGCTGCGGCAACGGATTGGCAGGGCGAAGAGAAAACAGTGGAAGTGCTGGGCGACACACCCACCACGATAAGAGCCACGCAGACAAGCGACAGCGTAGTGCTTCATTTCACTGCCGAGGGCGAGGTGAAAACAGCCTACTTCTTCTCTGCAGACAACGCCATATCCCCCACCGCTGCCCAGACTCTCAGCAAAACGGAAACGGGCTACAGCTTGTCCCTGCCCCGCAACGACAACAGCGACAGCATGGCACCGGTTATGGATGAAGCACTGGTAGGCAAAGATCTGCCTGTACTCAGCGGCATCCTCACTTTCGACGGCAAGTACGCCGCAGTAAAATACACGTTCGAGGGTGTCACCGCCCCGGAACCTGCTCCCACTGCTGCCGATGAACCGGAAGAGGAAACAGAGGATGCAGAGGAAATAGACACTGAGGAAGATACCGAAGAAGAGGAGGAAGAAGCCGACGAGGAGGAAGAGGAGCCGGAAGAAGAAACATCCGATACTGAAGACGAAGATGAGAGTGCTGAAGCCTCTGCCTCAAACGGATTCGGGGAGGGTTTCGGCGGAGGGCTTTTCGGCGGAGCGGAGGAGCCGGCTGCCAGCATGAGTGTGAGCGGCAGCGCCAGCGTGAACAGCTACAAAGCCGGTACCCCTTTCTATGTGGCTCTACAAGCAGATATTTCCCAACCTTGGCACGCCTACTACCGCAATCCCGCCACAGTGGGAGAAGCCATGACAGCCACCCTCACCGCACCGGAGGGGTTCCGTGTTGAAGGCCCCTACTGGTCCGCACCCGACCGCCACGAGAGCATGCTGGGCGTAGCCTACACCTACAACACACCCACTGTGGTATGGAAAGTGACACCCGCTGCAAATGCTCCGATGCAAGCAGAGTTCACCATGAGCGCTACGGCTCAGACCTGCAGCGACACCGGTTGCAACCCACCCGAAACCAAGACGGCCACTATACGCCTGAGCGCCGGAGATGCCTCACCCCATGCAGACTGGGCAGAAAAGGAACGCATGGTGGAAGTACTGGGCGACACCCCCACCACAGCAAGCATAAGCCAGACTCCCGATTGCGTTGTACTGAACTTCTCTGCTGAGGGCGAGGTGAAAACGGCCTACTTCTTCTCGGACGACAACTCCATATCCCCCACGGCCGCGCAAACTCTCACCAAAACAGAAACCGGCTACAGCCTGACTCTGCCTCGCAATGACGGCAAGGACAGCATGGCACCGCTAAAAGATGAAGCCTTGGTAGACAAAGAGCTCCCGGAGCTAAGCGGACTCCTCGTATTCGACGGCAAGCATGTCAAGCTGAACGTAAGTGCCGCTGCCACGCTTCCGGCGTCCACCCCCACCACACCGGTGGCAGAAGAAAGCAGTATCCCCGCCGGCATATGGGGACTCTTCGGCACCATGTTCCTGGGCGGCCTCATACTGAATCTTATGCCCTGCGTATTCCCGGTCATAGGGCTCAAGATTATGAGCTTTGTGGAGCTGGGTGGAGGTGAGCGCCGCAAGGTATTCACCCACTCGCTCGTGTTTGTGATGGGCATTCTGGTGTCATTCTGGCTACTGGCGGCGGCGCTCATCGTGATTTCCAATCTGGAAGTGCTGGCAGCCACCCCTTGGACACAGTGGCTGCAAACTCTGTGGAACGATGCCGGCTCCGACACACGCAGCTGGGCAGTATGGATGCAGAATGAATGGATTGTGTACGGCATCCTGCTGCTGCTGGTGCTGGGGCTGAGCATGTTCGGCCTCTTTGAGATAGGCGTGGGTGCCACAGGTGCCGGCCAAGGTCTGCAACAGAAGAAAGGCCATATGGGCTCCTTCTTCCAAGGGCTGCTGGTCACAGTGGTGGCTACGCCTTGCAGTGCGCCCTTCCTAGGTGCGGCCATGCCGGCGGCTATGTCCCTGCCGGGCGTGTGGATGCTGCTGGCTCTCACCTTCATGGCGCTGGGGCTCGCCTTCCCCTACATTGTGATGGGAGCCTTCCCCTCTCTGGTGAACATACTGCCGCGTCCCGGTGCTTGGATGGAATCCCTCAAACAAGGGCTTTCCTTCCTGCTCTTTGCCGCTGTGGCTTGGATGCTGGATGTGTATCTGGCCTTCCTGCCGGAGGAGTTCAGCGTAGACCGCCCATGGATTCTCATGTCGTTGGTAGTCTTCTGCTCCGCTTTCTGGGTATATGGCCGCTGGTGCCCCATCTACCAAAGCGTCAGAACACGGTGGACGGGAGGCATCATCTCCCTACTGCTTATAGCTGTGGGCGTATGGGGCTCCATGCCTCGTCCCGTAGAGGAATCCCCCGCAGCCCCCACTGCGGAAGTAGCCCCCACTGCTGCGGCCTACAGCGTAGCCTCCGGCGAGCACCCCACCTGGAACACCTGGAGTAAGCCCCTCATGGACAAAGCGTTGGCAGATGGGCACCCTGTCTATGTGGACTTCACCGCCAAGTGGTGTGCCACCTGCCAGATGAACAAGAAAACTGCTTACACGGCAGACGTGTGTGCCCTTTTCGAGCAAGGCAAAGTGGTACTCATGCGGGCAGACAAAACACGCCGGAACGAAGCCATCGATGCCGAGATGCGCCGTCTGAACCGCTCCTCCGTGCCGGTGAACGTCCTCTACATGCCCGGCAAAGAGCCGGCTATCACCACCGAGCTGCTGACCCCCATCTATATGGACGAATTCCTTACCGAGAAGCTCGAGCTCAAAAAGTAAGCCACCCTCACCCCTCCGCCCGCCGTGCGTCATGCCCGGCGGGCATTTTCGTTTTTCCTCTCCATATCGGAGCACAATCGTTAGCACAAACTCACCCAACAAAGCTTGCATATCGGAAAGGATGCGTGTACGCTCTGCGTAGAACACCACCGCATCATTCCCCGACTATGAAGCCACAGCTCATCACCTCCGCCCTGCTCTGCTCCGCATTCTGCACATTGGCAGATGACTACACCGGCTGGCAAACCACCCACCCGGAGTGGGAACTCGTCTTTGCAGACGACTTCGACGGCACGACCCCGGACACCACAAAATGGAACAGCATCGACTATGTGAATTGGAACGTTGCAGACTGGCGCAAGTTCCAATCCAACGATCCGCAACTCGTCACCTACAATGGAGACGGCACCGTATCCCTATGGGGTAAATACGGCAACTACACCAGCCAGAGCAACCCAACCGGGGACACCCCCGGCTACGCCTGCGGTGGCATCTTTACAGACAAAACATTCAGTTTCCAGTACGGCTATGTGGAAGTTCGAGCCAAATTTGACTGTGCTCAGGGAGCCTGGCCCGCCATTTGGCTGCTCCCGGTCAACGGCTCGAACTGGCCGAAAAACGGCGAAATCGACATACTCGAACACCTTAACTACGAAGGGATAGCCCACCAAACCTTACATTTCAACAACACCGCGGGCAACCCCACCTCTCTGGGCACCGTGAATTCCGCCGGCGGCAGCTCAGCCTGGTACACAAGCGAGGCAGACAAGACAGACTTCCATACCTACGGACTGGAGTGGACACCGGAGGGCATCAGCTTCCTGATGGATGGGCACAAAACACTCACCCTAGCACATCAGGAAAGCAACCCTAACTGGCCATTCAACAAAGAGGGCAATCCCTACTACCTGTTGCTGGACATGCAACTTGGAGGCAACTGGGTGGGGGACATTGGCGAGCTGGGAGAGGGCGTTGCCATGACCGTGGACTATGTACGCGTGTACTCCACTCCCGCCATTCCGGAACCTACCACCGCCACCCTCAGCCTCTTAGCGCTTTTAAGCCTCGCCGCCCGCCGCAAAAGATAAAGGCAGAGCGATGAAGTTTGTAAACCGGCTTGGGTTGTGGTATTTCGGCCTTGTCGTAATCCCAGCGTTCTCTCACAAGGTTGCGAGAACGCGGGCACAAAGTTCTGCCGGCCACTGACCGGGAGCTGTGGGGGTGCCACCCAAATATCCATAGATAAGCCTAGAGCCGTGTTGAACATAGAGCAAGCGGCTCACGGCACCTAGGGGGCCCATGCCCATAACCGCCATCGGCCCGGAGGCTCGGCGAAGAAGCTCCACCCCCACCAGCATATCCTCCGCTGAGTGCAGGCGAAAAGCAAACTTCACCACGTCCGCCCCCAGAGACCGCGCCAGAGCCTCGCGCTCCAGCAGGGTATCGAGCGATGGCGTTTTCTTAAAATCGTGATTGGAGGCTATAAGAGAAACTCCGGCAGACTTTGCCGCAGCTACCAGTTCCCCGGCCTGCGAAAGCTGAGCCATCTCCCAATCCAAAGCAGAGGCCAGCGGCAGCAACTGCCCGGCCAACGCCAGGCGCTCCGCCTCGGGGATGCTGCGGTATCCCCCCTCATCGGCATGGCGTATGGTTAGCAGCACCGGACACGCGGGACGCTGCGCAGCTATCATAGCAGGGGTCACCCCATCCGGCAGAGCATCCACTCGCAGTTCCACTAGGTCACAAGCCTGCACGACCTCCGGGTTGGCAGCGGCGCACCATGTTTTCCAATCGCTTACAGAGCCTACAATACTGTAACTTTTCTTCTCCATGCGAGGCGCATTCTAACGTAATTCCGGCCGTACAGCAAGCAGCGAATGTGTCAGACACCGTTTTCTGCCTGCTGTATATTATTTTTCCTGAAAAGGACGCCGATTTTTCTTGCAGAATCAGCTCGGAAAAGGTAGAATGCAAGGCATGAGCAAAACCATCAGAGTAGGAACCAGGGGTAGCGAGCTGGCACTGACGCAGACGCGTCTGGCTATCGAGGCTATGCAGGCACATACGCCCGGGCTGGAAGCGGAGATTGTCGTTATCCATACAGATGGTGATGTGCATACCGACATACCATTGTGCCAAGTGAACAAGACAGCCGGAGCACAAGATAAGGGGGTGTTTGTGGCCGCGCTCGAAAAGGCGCTGGCAAGCGGCGAGATAGATTGTGCAGTCCACAGCCTCAAGGACATGCCGGGGCAAATGGCCGATGCGTTCGAGCTGGCAGCCGTACTACCGCGTGAGGAGATATGGGATGCTCTCATCCTGAAACCCGGAGCAAACATGCAGCACCTCTCCCTTGGCACTAGCAGCGTACGCCGAGCACAGCTGGTGCGTACGTACTGGAGCGGCACCGCCGAGGCTGTTTCCATACGAGGGAATGTTTCTACCCGACTCCGCAAGCTAGTAGAGTCTCCGGAGCTGGATGGTATCGTGCTCGCCCGTGCCGGGTTGAACCGCCTCGGCTATACGGGAAACTCTATAGAAGTAGATGGCACGATGCTGAGCGTGGTGGACATGAGCCGGGATTCTTTCATGCCCGCGCTGTGTCAAGGCGCCATCGCCATCGAGATTCGCAAGGGCGATGCGCGCACACAGGCTCTGACAGCCCCGGTAAATGACCGCGAGACAAGTCTTTGTATACGGGCGGAACGCGCTTTTCTAGCGGCACTGCAAGCAGACTGCTCAGTACCGGTAGCAGGCTATGCCACTTGCAACGGAGATTTCATGATGATGCGAGCCATCTACTTCATGCCCAACGGCATGCCGGTGCGCATTACCCACAGAGGCCCGGCCGATAACCCGGAGGAAGTAGCCGCCGGCGCCTTTGCCAAACTTTCACCCCACCTTAGCTAAACATCCCCTAATCCTCTCTCTATGCCTGTTACAACTCTTACATTCCACGAGTTCCAAGACTGCCTGTGGATTCGCTGTGCAAGCCGCGGTTGTTTTATAAACAGCCCGGCTCTAAAGACTCTCGCAGAAAAATATATGGAAAAAGGTGGGCAACATATTGTGGTGGACCTCGAAGTCTGCCCCGGTGTGGATTCCACTTTCATGGGAACTTTGGCCGGACTTGCCCGCAAATGCTTGGCGATAGACGGCAGTATCCATATAGCCTCCCCCACACCACGAGCCAAAGACGCCATGGAGAGTCTGGGGCTGGACATGCTCATCGAGATAGACCCGGAAAATGCCCCATGGCGAGCGGATTTGGAGGAGCGCCGCGCGGTGCTGGCTCAGGATACAGAAGCTGCCGTAGAAGATGAACACCGCGAGATGAGCGAGATAGACCGCACCAGACACGTGCTGGAGGCACACAACACCCTGCGCACCATGAGCAGGAAGAACGATGAGACCTTCGGCTATGTATGCGAAACGTTGGAGGAAGACCTTCAGCGCCATATCGACATGAGCGAGGACAAGTAGGTCGGATGTACACAGATCGCCAGCGCAGCGCAGATGCCTACCACCACCTACTGCTACGCATACGGCAGGAATGCGGAGGGTTCGCAGAAGAGGAGCCTCTACCACCACTACCCGGCGAGCTGGAGGTGCAGGCGCTCTGGCATGCCGGCCTGTTGGGCAACGAAGGTGAGACGATGCGCCACGGACAAGTGCGTATCTTGGACTTCGGCGAGTGGAACCGCAGTGTAGGGCCGGATTTCCTGCGAGCGGAAATAGAAATAAACGGGGCTCGCATGCGTGGGGATATCGAGATAGATCCCACCGCCCGCGATTGGGAGGAGCACGGACACGGTGCAAACCCGAACTTTACCAATGTCATTTTACATGTTGTGCTGCAAGAACCGCCGGCAGGCTGGTACACACGCAACGCGCAACATATAGACATACCTATATTGCCCATTGCGCCGGAACTTATACGCGCTGCCATGGGAGCAGGCATTCCCCTGCCCCGGGAGAGTGCCGGGTTGTGCCGAGAGCCACTGGATCGCATGCCAATCGAGGCTATCGAAAAACTTCTCCAAGCGTCTGCTGCCTACCGAGCTCGCAACAAACGTAAGCTCTTCTGCTGCAAAGCGGAGGTAATGGGACAAAGCCAAGCTTGGTTCGAAGCATTGGCAGAAACGCTGGGTTACAAAGTTAATAAATTGCCCATGCTGTTGCTGGCTAGGCGAGCACCACTACGCAAACTTCGCAATGCGGCAGAGAGCATTCTGGCCGGAACTGCCGGATTTCTGCTCCCGGTATTGCCGGAAAAGGCAGACAACGAGGCACGACTATACCACCGTAAGGTATGGGATGCATGGTGGCCGCGACAAGAGGAATTCTCACTAAGCTGCACACGCAGCCTGCCTTGGCAGTACGCCCCGATACGCCCGGCCAATCACCCACAGCGCCGTGTAGCAGCCCTGGCGCTCATCGCCACACGCTGGCGAGAAATTGAGCCGCTTCTGGATGCCGCAGGAGCAAACCGCTTGGCAAAGCTGCTTACCTCGCTACACCATCCGTTCTGGAGCCACCGCTGGACACTTTCCGCGCCGCCCATGAAAAGCGAAGTCGCTCTCATAGGCAGCGAACGAGTAAAGGATTTTCTGGCAAACCACCTCTATGTGCAGGACGAAAGCACCCCTGCATGGCAAACCTACCTGCACCTAAAAAACAACACCATCCCCCACCGCGTACAGATGACAGCCGGCAATCTCTTTGGTAAGAGGGAAGACGTGCGCCCCCTCCTCAAACGGCTCTATGTACAACAAGCTCTGCTACAGATCGATACAGACTTCTGCGTGCAGCACAGCTGCGACACATGCCTCTTCCCGGAACAACTCTGCTGCTGGTGCGGCAGCTGAATCACTGTGTTATCACCACCCGGCTACCATAGGGCAAGGCTTCGAACAGAGGCTCACAAGCCACACGCGGTAGGCGTATGCAGCCATGCGAGGCCGGGCTGCGGTACACATCCCCCACGTGCATGCCGATACCGCTCCAAGTCAATCGCATGAAATACGGCATAGGACAATCGTAGAGGTTAGAGTGGTGATCCACATTTTTTTGCTTTATACTGAACGTCCCGGTCGGTGTACGTTTCTCGCCGCGCCCGGTACAGACAGGAAAATCCATAGCCACCTCACCATCCACCAAGTACAAGCCACGCTGCTGCTCCAACAGTATACGCACCAGTTTGTGACCATCCTTCTGCATCAACCCGGGATTCATCCAAACACTGTGCGTCAGCGGGTAAGAAGAAAGCCGGACAAAATCCTCATGATTCGGCGGCAACTCATCCTCCACCTGCTGTAACTTGTAGCCGGTATGCACACCATCCGGCATAGACGCCACATACGAACCGGCAAAATCCACGGCCGCAACCGGCGGTGCAGCAGCATAACTACCGTGAACCACAGCATGCACCTGCCGCTGGCACGACACCAACACACAGAAAACCAAAAACAGAGGCAAAAGGGTAATTTTCATACCCCCATTTTACCCCTCCTCTGTCTCCGAGGCAAGGCGTTATACTAATTGTTCAAAAGGACAAATGCTATTGCCCCTCCCCCGATTTCTCAGAGATCTCAGTAACAAGCTGCTTCAATGCCCAATCCCCCCAACGTTCCAAGCTTCTCCCCAACCAATCGGCCAGAACTTTCACTCGGAAAACCGCAAAGAGCATATAACGCCCCCAATCTATCAGCGTGCACAACATGTATATCACAGCTCCGCCGACTATCGATATCCACCACGGGTAATCTAGGTATTCATTCAATTGCGGCACATATTGCATGAGCATTTTCCATGTCCACGGATGCACATGGATGAGATACACGCCAAACGACAAAGGTGCCGCCCACATTATCAGCCTACGCCCCACCCCGGATTTCACACGAACGCGATAAAACAACAAAAACAGACAGCAGGAGTACAACACCATCAGCGGGTTACAATATGACCAGTCAGGCACAGACTCACAAAAGACATTACTAACCAATGGCTGAAAAGTACAGATAACACATATCGCCACTGCAACCCATGTGTTCACGAGAGGGGAAAAACGGCGCACATAGGCTCCGGTCACATATAAAACAGCAAGCCAAGTAACATTATAGCCCATTCGATATAAAATAGGAGCCTGCCATTTGTTAATGATAGGGATAACTAGCAGTATCCCTCCCAATAATAACAAATATTCGCGTTGCCTCAGGTTCCGTAAGAGCTTGTTCAAAAATGGCATGACTAAGAATAACGCAGAATATGCAGCAAAATACCAATATGTACTACCCAGTAGCGTCATAAGGAGTAAATCCTTCCAGCTGTATTCCCATGACAAATGGGTATAACGCGAAAGTAACAATCCCACTCCCAATAAGCCCATACTATAAAACGCCACCTGCGCCCATAGCTCCACATATCTAGCTACTCTCCATCGACTATATAAACAAACATACCCGGTAATAAGCGCATACAAATTCACGCCTATGATGCCTACTGACTCTGTCCACACTCCTATATAAAAGAAATATTCCTTACCCGGTACTATAGAGGCTCTATCTATGGAGCGAGTAAACAAATTCACATGAATCATACACACCATAAACATGGCAATGATTCGTAATAAGTCTATTCCATAATTTCTCTCCCCAACCACAGACGGTGTAGCACTCATACGGCGAGGAGTATACGATTTCAAAAACCGTAAGTGATACCCCCAAACGATATGTAAAACTTATATTCCCAAAAGCAGACCTTGCGTTTCAAGATTTGAGATAGAAAAGTAAGCCGATTTAGTATCAATTCAATATTCTGCTTGACTTACGGTTTTTGAAACCGTATATCCACTCCAACCCCTCACATTTTGAAACGAAAGCGTAACCTATGACTTAAAAGTAAACTCACTCCTCAAGCAATCGCTCTACCTATAACAAAAGATGAAACCAAAGATTTTTTATCTGTATTTTACAATAACAGTATCATCTCCTACGTATTTTATAGACTCAGATGCAGGCCAGTACGGCATGGACTCAAGCTCTACTCGATACCTTGCTGAATCGCGTTCCGAAGGAACACGCAAATGACGAATGTATGGGTGAGTAATTGATTCCTTGTATCTATATAATCCAACAACTGCATTCTCTACCCCGAAAACAATTATACGCGGAGACACACTATTTACACCCTCATCTGCACTTAACTGTTTTGCATAATGCTCTATAAGAATAAAATCCTTAATCCATGAACTAAACAGCGATTTCTCAACTTTGACACAGTGGTATGATGCGAACAAAACAAAAAACGAGAGAAAACCGATCACACAGACTTTGAATCTACGCAAAAATTCAATCTCCATCTCAAACAAACAAACACAAACAACAGCACACGCGATGGGAAGTGCGGTATACGTTCTCATCGATAGAGGAGATGAAAACTCAGCCTCAGTCAAAAACCAGATTGAATATGGCATCGCAAGCATACATAACAAAAGAAAAGAAATCATGATTTTCTGCCGCACAAAAAAATTATAACTACTTTTACAGCATAGCTCGACAATAATCAAAACTGTAAATAAGCTTACAAAACGGCATAAAAGTGTTATTCCTCCTCCTGTCAACAATCTAACTAATGCAATAGAATTTACTTTAACCCACAATAACAAAGAATCACAGTCATCAAAAAATTGAAATAATCTGAATGCACTCGTCGTTCTATAACGTTCTACGGCCTCAACAACAGAAGTTGATACAAAGGGAATATTTCTCGATATATACGCAGATAACAGATATAAAACAACAGATATAAAAATTACCACATATACAGGCGCGAAAACACTTACACGCAATGCTTTCTTTCTCCTTACAGATTCTAACACGAGCAAACCAACAATAAGAACCGCCGCATTAACGATCAAGGACTGATAAAATCCCACAGATGTAACGATTAAAACAATAGCTAAAATTCGAGAGAATAAATTTCTCTTAAAGCTATAACTTATACCCAGCGTGTTAATCAAAATGGCAATACCTATGGTATCTCCCTGATTAGCATATATCAAATGTTCAGAAAGAATAGGAACGCACATATAAATCACCCCATATATGATCTTGGAGAAAAAATCAGATAATTTTAGTATATTAGTTTGTATAATCAAAGCAACGGAAAGGCAAACGCCTGTTATAAAAGCTCCGTTCAGTGGAGGAAGACCTGGATAAATGAAAGAAAACAACGCTTGTGCCCATCTTCCGTTTGCAAAATATAGTTCTGTAGCAACTCGACATCCACCATAATCAAAAAGCTCATCCTGATGCATGCCAAATTCTCTTGTAGACATAAATACGCCGTATATGACAACGTATACTATTAGAAACAAGACAAATAAAACCAAATTTTCAACATTTTTCTTTTCGTCTAAATAATGGCAGTAAGACATTTTAATACTCGCTTTTTGCTATCTCTTTCCAAAGATTTCACATTAAAGTTCAGGACAATATCTTGTCTATGTAATACCTTGGGCGTTTTTTTGTTTCCATGTACATTTTTCCCATGTATTCCCCTATGATGGACATGCAAATGGTTCCCATACCTCCGAGAAACCAGATGCTACAAAGCAATGTGGCATAGCCACCGGGAGGATTGCCCATGAAATAGTCCACACATGTCCACACAATTTGGACTAGCCCCACAAAAAGAACCAGCCAGCCAATCAAACCAATCAAACGAAGCGGAACAACAGAAAAGGAAGTAAGTGCATCCATTCCCAGATTGAAAAGGCTCATGAGAGAAAACTTACTGGAGCCATTCATGCGATTTTTTACATCGAAATAACAAGGAGTTTGTTTGAAGCCAAGAGATTTTGCTATGGCGCGAAACATGATGTTGCTTTCTCCGTACTCAGATAAAGCATCGCACACCTGTTTTGTCATGAGTGTATAGTCGGAGTGATTCGGAATCAAGGGCGAGCCAAGTCGCTTCATCACGCCATAAAAAACAGCGGCTGTTATTCGCTTTATAAAGCTCTCCTTCGCTCTGTTATTCTTTATACCGTACACCAAATCATACCCTTGGCGATGCAACTCCAAAAAACGCTCGACCGCCTCTATGTCGAACTGGAGATCTGCGTCCATAACAATAACAATATCGGCATGCTTTCTTGCCTCCATCACACCGGCCCAGAGCGCGTATTCCTTCCCCCTGTTGCTTGCAAGGTGCACGGCTTTCACCTTATCTGGATGCGCGAGGTGAGCCTCCTGAATAATCTTCCAAGTATTATCTTTCGACCCGTCGTCCGAAAAAAGCATTGCGCTACTAGGCGCTATAAGTTTCTGCTCTGCCAGAGCATACAACTTTTTCATGACAACACTTAACGTCTCCGCAATCCCCTGCTCCTCGTTGAAGCACGGCATTACGAAATACAGTATGGGAGAGACACTTCTCATGTTTGGGCGCATTTTACGCTTTTGAAAACCGTAAGTCAAGCAAAATATCGGGCTGATAACTCGTACCTTTGGCTGTCCATTCTCAATCTACCCTCCTTTATTGAAGCTTCTTTACAGAATGATATAGAATGGCATAGGTACAATTTCTTACGGTTTTCAAAACCGTAAGAAATTGTGTAAGCCTGTGTGCAAACAATCCGCGGCAGAGATGAACATCGGAGTTCCGTTTATTCCGCTTTCACTCGCGTGTTGGGAGAGAGTCCGTAGGTTTGAGGTTCGTACATGAGCTGAGCCTGAGCGGGGGGAGCTGTTGCGGAGCCTGCACGTTTCACGCGAGCGTAGTAGGTCATATTGAGCAGGTCACGCCCCGGCCAGCGGGAGCAGAATCCGCGTACGCGGTCTGCCAAGTACTCGCGGTGGTCGAACCACGAGCTGTGCGTGCATGGCTCCAGCCCGGCGGCCTGTGAAGGCACTTCGGGATTGATAGCCTCCATGCACGCGGGCAGGTAATCCTCCAGCACAATATACTCCAACTCGTCTGCCACCTTGGCACAGGTGAGCGTCACGCGCACAACGTCTCCCACTTTCAGCACCGGCGGAGCCTTGCGCCATACCCCATCTGCGCTCTTTGTTTCGTAAACACGAGTCACCTGCAAGCCATTTTCGGAGACACCGGAGAAGTCTATCGTATTCGGCTGAGCCTTAGCACGCACCAGAGCATACACGGTACCGGCAGTGGCCTCAATAGCGGTGGGCAACTCCCCGGGACGCCCCACCTGTGGCAGGGGAACTTCCACAGGAGATTTGTCCAAGGCAAGCGAGCAACCATGCACCACAGCTGTCGCAGAAGCTTGTGAAAGGCTGCGCTTGCGCAGGTAATCGTGCAAAGCCAGCACCAACATGGCCGAGTGGTGCGTAGTGGCATAGCGGTAGTTCTGACCCACGGTGCGGAGCCACGTTCGAAAAGCCGCGTCCGCATCGCCCTCCCCCTGCAAAGCCAACAGGAAACGTACATTGGCACCATACACCCCCGGGCGATAGCCGAGTTCCTTCTCACGCTTTCGCATCTCCTTGTCTATCTTTTGCAGCTTTCCACGCAGGGTTCGCGTATGCCCCAATGCACGAGCTGACATGATTTCCGCACCCAGCAGCAATTCATCATCGTCCAAGTCGTCCACAAAATCCAGAAGGCGCTTCATTTTATCCTTCGGCACTTCAAAACCTCGCTCTTGTGCGACGGTAAAAGCCAACGCAGCATATGAGCTGGCCCAGCCGCATCCATAGCGACCTTTTTCCCAATAGCCCAGGCCGCCATCCTCGCACTGGCGGGCAAAGAGAGCGTTAATTTCGCGAGCAACGACCGCCTGCACCCGCTCTCGAGGAGTTGCTGCCATCCGCGGGCAAAAAGGAGCCAGCTCATCGTACAAAAGCCAAGGCAGCAGCGCAGAAGCACGCTGCTCGGTACATCCATAAGGATACTCCAGCAGAAAATCCAAAGCCCCGCTCAGGTGTAACAACGGGCTGGACGAGAGCAACAACTGCACCTGCGCACGACCGGACTCAGCCACCTCCGGAGCAAAAAGAGAGGCCAAGCGCAAAGGCTCGCTCCCGACATCCAACACCGGATGATGCACCTCCTTGAACACCGGCGCCGGGAAACGCACTTTACACCGCCCCTGCACTGCATCCGTGCCCGGGTTACCAACAGCCTGCCAGGTGAGGGTGCATTCTCCCTCCTGAGTGGGTGCAACATCGAAATACAAGGTGCTGCTTGCCCCGGCGGGCAGCTCAACCTGCTGCGGCGTATCACAGCCGCTCATGCTCACCGTCCATGTATCGGCCTCGGTCGTAGCATTGGTGATAGATAGAGGCAGACGCAGAGAATCCCCCAAACTCATGAAAAGCGGCATCCCGGGGGTTATCATTACCGGTAAGTTCACCACAAAATCCGCTTCTTCCGTACCGAAACGCTTGCCACTACTATCTGCTGCCACAGCAAACACTCGATAGCTTGTCAGCGTATCAGGCAACTCAGCCTCAGTGCAGAACCTCCCTTCTGCATCCGTACGCAGAGAGGCCTGCCACACAGCTAGCGGCTCGAAATGATGGCGCAAGCGAATTTCTGTATGGGTGGCCGAGACATCATCCATACAAGGCGTTACAACAGGTACCGGAGCTACAGAGTAAGCTCCGCCCCCCTCCTCGCCATCGATGAGCCAAGGGGGCAGTTCTTCATCCGCAACAGCCATGCAATCCATCGAAGCCGGCTCCGGACTGCCGGAGCCACTGCGCAGGCCACAGGTCATCAGCCCCTCAGAACTCTTTGCAAAAGGCAACTGCCGGCGCCCTCTCATATACCAGCTCTCCCCATGCAGGGGCTCACCATTCCACACAGCAGGCAGCCTCCCGGCTCGAATACTCCTTTCCCTCCAAATACCCATTTCGAACTTTTGCGGAGCAACCGAATACAGGGTATAGGCTTGTCCGGAGTAAAAATACACCTCCGGCTCCGGGCGTTCGTAGCGGCGTACAGAGAGCATGCCGGAATCCACAGCATAGAGTGTTACCTCAGCCTCGGCGGGTTTCCCCTCTGCCAGCACCTGCCCGGCGAGCTGCACTTTTTGCCCCGGGCGAATCGGAGCCGGTAGCGCATTCAGAACCACACTTAAGCGATGCTTGCGAGAGGACACGAAACAGGAATCTGTGGAGCATTCTGCCTCCGGAGTATTGCGTTGCACCAGCACTAGCGAAACGCTCACAGTACCAGCTTCACGCTCACGAAGGGGGATGCAGAGCGACTGTTCCCCCTTCTGCACCGGGTGCTGCACATGGCGGAACGTCTCCCCACAGCCAACGAATACATGAGCCATCCCCTTGCCGGGGGAAACAAAGCACAGCTTTAACGCCTGCTCCGCCGGTTCGAGCACCAACTGAAGTTCAGCTCCGGCTTGTCTGCTCTGGGAGGCACGGCAACTATGCGTCTCCTCCCGCCCGGCAACATCCCGCCCGGAAATAGTGTACATGCGAGACTCACCCACCGGATTGTCAGGACACAGCTGTGGCGGCAAAAGCAAACCATCGCGGCAGTTGGCGGGCACAGTAAGGGTAGCCGTAGCAATAGTACGTTCCTTTTTGTGCAAACGGGAGAAAAGAGCACGCGGGTTTTGCGGCTGCGTCTCCTGAGACCAAAGCCGTACAGTAACACATTGCTCGCGGGAAAGCGGAGCGCCGGTAAGCGCATCTGCAAGATACAGACGGGAGTCTTCGCAGCGTACGGTGAAATCTGCGGGGCTAAAGCTCAACACCTGCGGCGGTAGCACAACATACTCCTCCCGGTCGTTGCACACGCTGCCCTCCACGAGCAAGCTCTCCATACTCAGCCACTCGGATTTCATGGGCAGCTCCAGCCGCGCGCTCCCGTTTGCATCCGTGCACAATTTGTGGGTATCCTCCCCCACCTTCAGCTCAACACGCGCTCCGGCCAAAGGCACGCCGCTATAGTCATCCGCCTGCACTTGGAGACTTAGCTTGCTCGGGGCAATCTTCTCCATCTCAGCTGCAAGCGTAGCTGCAAAGGCATCCCGTCGAAACACCTCGCAGCGCACCGCAAGAGTTTTCTCAAAATTCCCGCTCCGTACCATCAGCGTATAGTCGCCGGTCACCTCTTCCTCCCCCTCCGGGAGTTTCAGCTCGGTGGCAAAGTTCCCGAAATCGCTGAGAGTGAGCTCCTGTTCACATAGTTTACTTCCATCCGGCTTCAACACCGAAAAAAGCAGCTTATTATCCTGCGGCAGAGCCACAGCATTATCTTTCGTTGAGCGCAACATACCACGCAAATGCACCGTATCCCCCGGGCGGTATATGGGGCGGTCTAAAAACAGGTAGCAACTCAATCCCGTTTCTTCCGTCGATATAGGCTCGGGGATGCGGAAAGGCGGGCTCCACATGCAAGCTATAGCCATATCCTGCCCCTGCTGCACGATGATATTCTGCCCCACAGCCTTCATATATGCTACCCCTCGGGAGAGCTGCGTTTTCTTCACATCCCACCTCTTTGTATCCACGTTCCAAAGCTGCTGGGTAAGCATACAGGAAGAAAGCACCTCCCCATCCGAAAAGCGTGTTGCCAGCACACCCTTATCAAAACACACAATATTGATATCTGTCACCAGCACCGGAACATCCACCTCGTAGTTGAGCGTATCTGCCTCCGCTCCATTTTGCACCAGTGCTTTTTGCACGGGCGCCTCGGGGCGGGAATTGAGAGTCAGGATGTAGAGACCGGGCTGCAGGCGCGTCCCGGCCAGTGAGTCCAGATCCACCACCAGCTCTGAGCTATTGTAAAGGCCATGTTGCTTCAACACAAAGCGGCGAGTGGGAAAACTCTGTGCCCCCTCCAGGCGGCGCTGTCTCTTCTTACGAGCAGCGGCCAGCGCGCGAAGTGCCGCATTCTTGGCCTCTTTCACCCCTCCCACACCATCGCTCAGGTCGAAACGTTCCCTTTCTTTCTGAACACGGCATGCATAGTCTGCGCAGCGGTATCGACGGGAATCGTAAGGAGGCGCGAAGAAAGCATCCACCACATGCTCGTGCGCCACACGGCGCAGGGTGGCCTCCACTGCCGCAAGATTTGTCGTACTAAGGCGCACTTTGTGCTCGCCATGCAAGGGAAGCACAGTACATTCTTCTCTCCCCGGCTGCAGCTCAGGCCAAGCAGGATTCAAAGCGATGCGGTGCACATGCGGACTGTGCGTAGCCGCTCCGTTTGCGGCAGTGGTGCCTTGCGGCACTGTGATATCCACCACATTCGCCAGATGCCCGCTCACACACAGACGTATACCATCTGCCAGCCCCCCGCCAATGTAAGCCAATTCATCCGCCGCCGGAGAGCGAGGAGCTTTTCCTACCGGGAAACATTCCAACGGCCCAACATAGCGGAAGTTAAGCCACCGGCCATCCGGCAAAGAAAGTCGGCGATTGCGCCCATCTGCAGAAGAGCTCACGCGCCCTTGCCCCCCTACGCAGAACCCCAAATTAGAGAAAAGTTGCGGCACGTCCTGCTTCCGCAACGGCTGGCTAAAGTACAGCTGTAGCTCCACCTCCTTGCTTCCGGCAGTAAGAGATTTCGACTCCAAGCCGCTATGCAGCTCATAGCGAGGGGAAAACGCACACACCTCCTCCTCTGCGGGGAAAACACCGCCGCCTACACTCACGAGAGCCCAAGTCTCATCCTCCGGCAGCTTCTCTACCGGGCGTACCAAAACATGCCCGGGCAGTGGGGCTCCCAGCTTCAGTTTTTTCCACACCTTCTCTCCCATGGACTCCAGCAAGCTCACAGTGGAACGCATCGCCCCGTCCCCCACGCGAGCAGGCTCCACCTCTGCTGCCACACGGCGGGCGTAGTAGCGCTTGCCGGTCCAGAAGGTATGCTTCACCCGCCGGAACTCAAATCGCGCGCCACTGCCGACCGACAGATTTCGAGCCTCCCGCGTCGTATGTTTGTCAGAACATACCAACACAGCAGCTCCGCGCGCATCTGTAATTTCCACACCACGAGGGCTATCCGGCAGACACCGAAACTCCACCGCTCTCGGGGTAATGGCAGTACCGCTCAGATAATGCACGTCCTTATTGAAAACCAGCCTATAAGTAGTATTGCAACTTGTGCCGGCCGGAAATTTTAACTCTAAGCGGTTTTGGTCGACCCAGTCAGCCTGAGGTACATGGCGAACATCCCCCTCAATACGGAAAAGAGTCACACCTCTATCCTGCGGAGATGCTTCGTCTGCAGCAGACGCCATAGTCCGGCTCACCACCGGCTCCGGGAAGTAGATGCAGCTTGTCGGATTACCGTCAACAACCATTATCTGTTCTAACTTAGCCGTAGCAAGACCACAGATACAGCTCAGAACTATAGTGAAAATCTTTCTCATGACTCCATCGACACACCATTCTATACCATATAGACGCACGCAGCGAGCAAATTTATTCACAAAGACACAAAAAAATCAGTTTAGGAAAGTCACGAGCTTGCCAGCGTACTCTCAGAATGATAGGATACAGGCAGATCCCCCCCCCACTCATCGCAACATGACATTAGCAGAACTCACAAACAACCTGCACAAGCTCGCAGAGCCCGAATATCGGAGCTTCGCTGCCGCTCTTATCCCCGGCGAGCAGGATTTGCTGGGCGTGCGGCTGCCGGCTCTGCGCAAGCTGGCAAAACAGGCTGCAAGTAGCAACAGGAAAGAGCTTTTTGCAGCCCTGCGAGGCAAGCACACCATGGAGTTTGTCATGTTACGCGGCATGCTCCCCGGATACGCGAAAGAAGCCACCCTTGCTGAACGGCTGGCAGAACTGGCAGAGTTTATACCCACCATCCGCAACTGGAGCATCTGCGACTCCTGCTGCTCCACATATCGCTTTGTACGCCGTCATCGGGAAGAAGTTCTGGAGTTCCTACTCCCCTACCTAAGCGCTTCGCAGGAATATGCGGCACGCTTCGGTGTTGTGATGCTGCTGAACCACTATGTAGCCGAGTCGGCTTGGGCAGAACGAGTTGCCACCCTGCTACCGGCGGTAAGCTGCCCGGCCTACTACGCCCGCATGGCCGTGGCTTGGTGTGCATGCGAGCTATACCTCCGCTACCCCGACATTGCGGCGCGCCTCTTCCCGCGTCTCTCCCCGGAGATACTCGCTCTCACCCAACGTAAAATTCGAGAATCCCGGCGCAGGCCACCGGAAAAAAGTTAATTTTTCGTTTTTGGGTGGGCATGCCAATGGACAAAATAGCGGCTCAGTTTTTCTCCGCTCTACGCCTGTACAAATTATTCTTGACATTGCTCTACGAAATGATATGATACGGCCATGGAACAAGAATACCCTCAGCAAATCCAACTCACGCAGGAGCAGTATGCCGCTCTTGCCAAGGCTTACCTCAACAAGGTATATAGCTGGATGGCAGTCTCGATGCTCGTGACAGCCGGCGCGGCCATCTATGCTATGGGCTCAGATAAAATGCTCACTTGGAGTGTAAACAACTTCATCTGGCTCATCGTGGGCACTCTGGCCTGTATCCTTGTCATGGCATTCGGGCGCCGCTCCCTCACAGCCGGAGCACTTGGCGTGCTTTTCCTCACATTCTCTGCACTGGAAGGCCTGCTGCTTGGGCCGGTTCTTTCCATGTACACCACGCAATCTCTGGGACTTACCTTTGCCTGCACGGCCGGTATGTTCGGGGCTATGGCCTTGTACGGAGCAGCCACCAAGCGCAACCTCTCCGGACTGGGGCGCACGCTCATGATGCTGCTCTTCGGGCTTATCATTGCCGGCATCGCCAATATCTTCTTTGGCAGCAGCACGGCAGACCTCATCATCTCCGGTGTAGGTGTGGTGGTTTTTGCCCTGTTCACGGCCTATGATACTCAGCGCATCCTGGCAGAGGGAGCTTGGCTCACGGATGATTATGAGCGTTCCAAGGGTGCTATTATGGGCGCTGTGAGCCTGTACCTGGATTTCCTCAACCTCTTCCTCTACCTGCTGCGTTTCCTGGGAGACCGCGAGTAACACCGCCATGGATATCCAGCAAAAGGCTGCGGAGGCAGCAGTTCGAGTGGCAGAGTCCATCCTGAGCCCTCTGGGCTATACCTACACCCTGCAAACCTCCCCCACTGAGGGGGAGGAGAATGGGGTTACGCTCATGATTACCAGTCCCGATGCCCTCTTCCTGATAGGCGATGAAGGCGACAGACTGGATGACTTACAGTATCTGGTAAACCGACTACTGCAAGCAGAGTGGGAGACCGCTCCGCGCATTCGAGTGGACTGCGACCGCTACCGCGAGCGAGCAGAGGCCAAGCTTCTGCGCCGAGCACGCACCCGCGCTGAGCGCGTGCTGCAAACCGGCAAGCCCCTGCTCATGGAGCGACTGAATGCCTACCAACGCCGCCTTGTGCACAATGAGCTGGCAAAGATAGCGGGCATCCGCACCATATCGGAAGACACGGACTCGCGGTTCAAGCGTATCACCATCAGCCGGGGCTGAGCCACATGCGCCGCGCATTCCAAAACATCTTTCTCTCCGCTGCGCTCTGTGCCACAGCCGCAGCGGAGCTCTATACCGTCTACCTGCCGGAGGGGGCAGACAGCCCGGAGCTACGCAAAATCGTGCAAAAGCTTTTACCCTCCACCCCGGAAGCACCGGCGGCATGCAGCTACATCGAGCTGAAACACAGCTGCACCTCCGCAGCAGATGCCGAAATACAAGCACAGGCACTGGAGGCAGGCGTAACGCATCTGCCCTGCCTTGTGGTAGCAGATGCAGAAGGCCCCTACGCCGCCCTGCTGCTACGCGGGCTCACGGCCAAAGCAGTGGAGGATGCTGTAGCGGAAGCCATACGCAGCGACCGAGAGCAAAAAGCGGCACAACGCCGATACACCGCACGGCTCTACAGATTTTTTGCCCGGTGCAGCTACGAAAGTAGCGAGGACGTGCTGCCCGAATTGGTGCACGAGTGCCGCATGCTCATGGAGCACGAACTCTGCACCCGAGAGCAGCAACAGCTCCTAGGATTACGCGGCCTCTACCCCCTGCTCATGCAGCAATATGCCCTCGCCCACAAAGGGGCGCATACTCCCGCCTCGGAATCCAAACTATTGGAAGCTATCGCCGCACTGGAAGCCGCGCGAGACCTAGCTCCGCACACAGAACTCGGCAAACAGGCACACAACGAGCGCCACCGCCTCCGCATGGCTCGCCGCGAAGCCCGTAAGTACGAATAAGGCATCGCCGGCCTCCCACTCAGTCGGGCAAATGAGATTTTGCCGGCAACATGGTGCCATTAAGCTTGCAAAAGAGAGCGACATCGGGTATCATACGCGCACATGTACGACCAATATCTGCACATATATGAAAAACTGCCGCTCGGGTGGGTCGGGCTGCTCATGGGCTTGGTTCTTGTAGCATTGCACAGCTACGCAATTTTATACCCCGAGAAAACAAAAGCAGCCTTGGCCGGGGCAGCGGAAAACGACACAGCAGGGCGCGTACTGCTAACGGTGGATTTCGTCTGGATTTTTCTTCTTCTGCTGGATGTAAGCTGGAACCCGCTGCGGATGAACCTCTTTGATTTCAACTCCTTCCGCGGCTTTCTCATTATCCTCTGCCCCATCATCTGGTTTGTGCTCTACGGGGAGCGAAAAGCGCTCATCTTCCCGCGTGCGCTGGGGCTTTTTCTTCTGCTGCTGGCTATTGTACCGCTCACAGCCGCTTTCCTGAAAGAGCCAGTCACGCGCCTGCTCATCCCCATCTGGTGGTACCCGGTGCTCACTGTTGCGATGTTCTGGGTGGGCAAGCCCTACCTTCTGCGAGACTGGGCGGCTTGGTATACAGCCCGCCCTCGCCTATACCAATACAGCAACCTTTGCGGCTTAGCATACGGCGTGCTGGTGTTGGTATGCAGCTTCTTCTGGTTCTGATTTTTCCACCCCGCCCCCGCCATGAACAACGCCAACACTTGCGATGCCCTCTACACCGCCGCCTATGTTGTAACTCAGAACGATGCCCGCGACATCATCGAAAACGGCGCCATTGCCATATGCGGTAACCGCATCCTCTGCGTCGGCCACACGGATATTCTGGAGATTCTCTACCCGGACGCCCGCCGTGTGGATTTGGGCAACGCCGTACTCATGCCCGGCCTTATCAACGCCCACACGCATGTGCCCATGAGTCTCCTGCGCGGATATTCGGACGACAAAGCGCTGATGGACTGGCTCACGCAGGATATTTTCCCACGGGAGGCGCGACTCACGCCCGAGCTGGTGGAGCTTGGCGCACGCTTCAGCCTGGCCGAGATGATTCGCAGCGGCACTACCGCCTTTTACGACATGTACATGCTGGAGGATGCCGTATTCCGTGCTGCGGATTCCATGGGCATGCGTGCCGTACTGGGCGAGAGCATCACACAGTATTTCCCGAGCCTTGCCTGCAAGGACAAAGAAGCATACTTTGAACTGGTGCGAGCACAGGCAGAAACCTGGCGCAACCACCCGCGCATACGCCAAGCCATCGTACCGCATGCCCCCTACACCACCAATCCGGAGTTTCTGCAAGCATGCTACGCCTTGGCAGAGGAGAATGGTGCTCTCTTCGGCATGCATTTGGCAGAGACAGAGGCAGAGACCCAAAGCTGCATGGAGACGTACGGCATGCGCCCCATCCCCTACTGCCAAAGCTTGGGGCTGCTGCAGCCGGGCAGCACATTCTTCCATGTCGTGCATGCAGATGCCGCAGATCTGGAGCTGCTGGCAGAAGGACACTGCGCCGTAGTACACAACCCCGCCTCCAACATGAAGCTGGCCAGCGGGGTGGCTCCCATCGCAGCCCTGCAGAACCACCGCATCCCCGTAGCACTGGGTACGGACGGCCCGGCCAGCAACAACTCCCAGAACATGCTGCGCGAGATGTATGTGGCTAGCCTCCTGCACAAGGTCAGCACACTCTCCCCAACCGCCTGTCCCGCACAGCTGGCGCTGGATCTTGCTACACGCGGCGGCTCCGCTGCGCTGCACGAGCCCCACATCGGCACCTTGGAGCCGGGCATGAAGGCGGACTTCATCGCCTTGGATCTCAGCGTACCCAACATGCAGCCCATCCACAATATCGTGTCCAATATCGTATACGCCGCCACCGGTGCAGAAAACAAGCTCACGGTGGTGGATGGCAGAGAACTCTACCGCGATGGTAAATTCCTGACCTGCGATTACGACGCCCTGTACACCGAAATTCAGCAAGCACGCGCATGGGCTCGCAGCTGATGGATTGTCCGCTGGCGCAGCTTCCTATAGCCGCCATCGACTTCGAGTCCGCCGGAGCAGCCCCGGGCGAGACAGATTCACCCGTGCAGGTTGGCATCGTACGGGTGGCAAGCCTCTTCGGTGCAGAGGAATGCTACACCTCCTACATAGCTTGCGACCATCCCGTGCGCTGGAGCGCAGCAAAGGTGCACGGCATCACCACTGCTATGCTGCACGACGCCCCGCATCTGCACGAGCTCTGGGGTGAACTGCGCCGCCTACTCTCCGGCTGTATCGTGCTGGGGCACAACCCGGCCACAGAGAAACGCTTTCTCGGCGCCTTTCCCGGCCACGGCTTCGGCCCTTGGCTGGATACCCTGGCACTTGCCCGCCGAGCCCTGCCCACCTTGTCCAACCACGCCTTGGGGACCGTATGTGAAGCACTGGAGCTCACACCGGATATATGCCGCCTCGTCCCCGGCAAAAGCTGGCACGATGCGCTGTACGATGCCGCCGGCTCCCTCGCCCTCCTGCGCGCACTGGTACGAGGCCTACACATGGAGCAAAACACCCTCCGTAGCCTGAGTTTTGCGGTGAGCTGAGGGCGACTCACCAAACAGTCGTCTGTTATCGGAATACCCTCCTCTGAGACGGAACGGCTCTATCTTGCTATTGACTGTCGGGCTTTACCAATACTCCGACTTTAGAAAAATCGTCCTGTCTACCGGCATTGTGTCATTCTCCGGCATGTTATCTTGACGCTTTGCGCGCATGGTGATAGACTGGATTCCACATATCATGGGCAAAACATTATACAGGAAAGTTTGGGATGCACATACGGTGGGAGTCCTGCCGGATGGTCGCACACAGCTCTTTATAGCAACGCATTTCGTACACGAAGTAACCTCCCCACAGGCTTTCGCCATGTTGCGGGAGCTGAAGCTGCCCGTGTTGCACCCCGAGCGCACCTTTGCCACGGTAGACCACATAATCCCCACAGACAATCAGCTGGAACCGTTTGCCGACCCCCGCGCGCAAACAATGCTCAACGCGCTGCGCAGCAACTGCGCCGAAGCCGGCATCCGACTTTTCGACCTGCCCACCGGACACCAGGGCATCGTGCACTCCATCGGGCCGGAGCTGGGTATCACACAACCGGGCATGACTATCGTCTGCGGCGATTCCCACACCGCCACACACGGAGCGGTCGGTTCCATTGCTATGGGCATAGGTACCACGCAGGTACGCGATGTGCTGGCGACACAGACTCTGGCCATGCTTCCGCTCAAGGTGCGCAATGTCCGCGTGGAGGGGACTCTGCGCCCCGGCGTGACCGCTAAGGATGTAGCGCTCTACATCATCGGCCAGCTCGGTGCGGACGGAGGCTTGGGCTATGCGTACGAGTTCGGAGGCTCCGCTATTCGCGACATGGAGATGGACGGGCGCCTCACCCTGTGCAACCTGGCTATCGAGGGGGCTGCACGCTGCGGCTATGTGAACCCGGATGAAAAAACCTTTGCTTACCTGAAAGGCCGCCCCTACGCACCGAAAGGTGCCGCTTGGGAAGCAGCCGTGGAGCGCTGGAAGAGCTTTGCGAGCGATGCGGATGCCGAATACGATGATGTGGTGATTTTCGATGCCGCTGACATAGAACCTACCGTCACTTGGGGTATCTCACCGGATATGAGCATAGGCATAGGGGGCTGCGTACCCTCCCCGGAAGATGCCCCCGATGCCGAAACCCGCAAAGCTCGACAAACAGCGTTGGAATACATGCAGCTGCAGGCAGGTCAGCCGCTTAAAGGCATGCCTATCAACGTAGTATTCATCGGTTCCTGTACAAACGGCCGAATCTCCGACTTCCGTGCCGTGGCACCCTTACTCAAAGGCCGCCGCATAGCCGAGGGCGTGAAAGCGCTAGCTGTGCCCGGCTCCCAAGAGACGGCTCGCCAGTGCGAAGAAGAGGGCATAGCAGACATCTTCCGCGCAGCGGGGTTCGAATGGCGTCTGGCCGGTTGCTCCATGTGTCTGGCAATGAACCCGGACAAGCTGAAGGGCGACCAGATATGCGCCAGCACCAGCAACCGCAACTTCAAAGGGCGCCAGGGCAGTCCCACGGGTCGCACCCTGCTGATGAGCCCCCTCATGGCCGCCGCAGCGGCCGTTACGGGCACTGTAGCCGACCCGCGCGAGGTATTCGATATTCACTAACACCAATCCATTTTCAAACACATGCCTCTCAACAGAATCATATCTATATCCGGCAAGGCCGTACCCGTACCGGGGGCCGATATGGACACGGATCGTATCATCCCCGCGCGCTTCCTCAAATGCGTAACTTTCGATGAGCTGGCCGGAACCATGTTCTACGATGAGCGTTTCAACGCAGATGGCAGCAGCAAGGGGCACCCCATCGATGCCCCGCAGCACGCAGGAGCAACCATCATACTGGGTGGCGAAAACTTCGGCTGCGGTTCCTCACGAGAGCACGCTCCGCAAGCCATCAAGCGCAGCGGCGTGAAAGCTGTCGTGGCAGAGAGCTTTGCCGAGATTTTCTTCGGCAACAGTTCCGGCATCGGCATGCCCTGCGTCTGCGCCACCCACGAGGATTTGCAGACAGCTCTGCAAATCACCACAGAACATCCCGAAACAGAGTGGACCCTCGACCTGGCCGCCATGACACTGAGCTGCCCGGCCGCCACACTGCCTATCAGCATGCCGGCAGAGCCGCGAGAAGCTCTCATGCAGGGACGCTGGGACGCCGTGGTAGAGCTCATGAACGCCCCCGAGGCCGTAGCCGCGCTGGCTGCCAAGCTGCCGGCACCGGCACTTACCTAACACAATTTCCCCATGCTGGCAACAATTTCCCCACTTATTGAGCGCGGTGTTATAGATAACACCCTGCAGGGGCTTATCGACTTGCGTCTGTGGTACACGGACAACAGCGAGCCCCTACACCTGCGCATGCGGGGAAATTGCCTGCGGGATATTGCCGGCTGCCGCCTGGAGTTCTCCAACAAGACCGCGGCTCGCTCCACAGTAGCGCTCCCACCGCTCGTCCTCGAATTACGCCGTCTGGCAGGTGCGGCAAACTTTACCGCCGGGGATATAACATTCTCCCGCCGTGTGTTGGAGAAGAACAATCGCCATGGCGTCAGCAACATTCTCTACATCGAGTTCTTTGTCAATGACGACATTCGCGTGCTCATGGAATTCTCGGCGCTCAGTTACACACTCTCCCTGCCCCAATGGGAGCAGAGCTGGGAGGGAGACAACCTGCAGAGCCTGCTCAATATGGAGGCTCTGCGTTCCCATGTGCAGGCAAATGTGCGCCAATACCGTGGCCCTGCCATGGCCGGGCTGGGGGAGGACATGCCCCCTTGTGAGTGGGACTACCGCCTCAATAAAGCAGAGGCGCACATGGCAATATATCCCACCATACACGAGAAATTTGCCCCCATCCCCGGAGGCTACCTCTCTGCTGCGTTCGTGATGAACCGCACCGAGTTTCTGGGCAAAGAAGCAGCGGAGGATGAAGCCAACATGCCCCCGGATCCGGAGGTCATAGCACGAGACTGGGACGTGATAGACTTCATGGCTCCGTATGAAAACGATGTACGGCGAGCCATGCGACACCCCCTCTTCGAAGAAGCGGCGCGCATGAGCACCTTGGTGCAGGAAAATGTTCTGAACCGCAACGGCAAACAAACACACCTCGGCAAAGAAGATGAGGCATTTCTCGCCCTCTACTCGTCCATCGTAACTCACATGTTGAGCACTATCCTGCTCACCGGCCAAGAGCTCTACTCCACCGCTCTGGCAGCACAGCGCATGGAGGCGCTCTGCAAGCGGCTTACCGTGCTGGCCGGCATGCTGGAAACATTGCCCTCCACCGGGCGCGAAGCTATGCAGGCCGCGGCGGAATCGCTCATGCGCAACATGCGCCTTTTCATTGCCACAATCCCTGGTTGACTCCATCTTTCACCCATGTACTTGGCACAGGAACGGCGACAGTATATCCTCCGCTTACTGGAACAACGCGGCAGCTTGCGTACGACCACACTCGCTCGTGAGCTGGGGGTAACAGATGAAACAGTCCGCACCGATTTGGTAGAGATGCAGCGCCGGGGGCTTCTGCAACGGGTACACGGCGGAGCCCGCTACGTCATTCCCAATGCGCCGGTTCTCAGTAACAGCCCGCGGCTGGATATCCAGCTTGTCCGACTCGTACTCCGCCACCTACAGCAGGGCATGCGAATCTACGCAGAGCCCTCCGCCATAGCCAGAGTGCTCATTTCGCAAATGCAGGACATGCCCTGCACTTTCCTGACCGCCTCCCCCATGCTGCTAGCGGCTCTTGCACCGGAGGCTCTGCCGCACAAAGTCATCTGCACCGGCGGTGTGCTAGACAAATCCGGTGCTATGCTGACACACCCGGCTCCGGCTGACATCATGCGTGCGCTTAAGCCGGATATCGCCATCCTAACCCCGCCGGCTCTGCGTGCAGCACACGCAGCCTACCACCACGCCGCACATGCAGACTGGGCAGCCGCCGCCACGCAGATAGCACCGACTACCCTAGTGGTAGTTCCCTCCGCAGCACTCACCGCCGCGGCAGAGCATACCGCACAGCTATCCGCCTACACCCTCATCACCGAAGACAACATACCCGCCGGCTTCGAATCCGTGCCATCTGAAACCGTGCCCTACATATCCGAGGCCGATATAGCTGATACCGGAATCTGATTTTTTACGCTTGGTGTCGCTCAATCGTTCACGATATCGATAAGGTCTTTCAGGCGAGCATAGTCCCCGCGCTTCAGGGTAAAACGCAGGCGGGGCAAGGCCGCGAGCATAGGCTCAGGGTCGTTCTTGTCGCCGTCTTTCTGCTCTAAATCACCGGCGGGCATAATATCGGTATAGTCGTAGCGAATCCAGTCCAGCAGCTTATCGCTCAGCGGCTCCATGAGGCGTATCGTACAGAAATCGCCCTCAAAATAATAGGAGTGGAATCGGCGGTAGAAGCGCTCTATGTAAGCCATGGCGTCCTCAGCACTCTTGCAAAGGTAAAGCAAATGCATATCGTTGGGCGAAATGAGATTTTCGTCCAGCAACTCCTTCTCAATAAATCTGTGCCAGCGGTACCAGAACGTCTCCCCCGGAACATCCAGCAGCACGATGGGGAATATAGTGCACTTACCCGTCTGCATGAGGGTGATGGTCTCGTAAATCTCATCCATGGTGCCGAAACCACCCTCGAAAGCCACCAGAGCATCTGTCTGCTTCAGGAAATTGAGCTTGCGGGTGTAGAAATAGTAAAAATCCATCATCTTGTCGCTGCCCTCCACAAAGGGATTGGCATGCTGTTCGAAAGGCAGAGTAATATTCAACCCAAAGGAGTATTCCTTGCCCGCACCCTCATTGCAGGCCTGCATGATACCCGGTCCGCCGCCGGTTATAATCATGTAGCCATTCTCTACGGCTCGCCTTGCAAAATCCACAGCCTGAATATAGGACTCATCTTCCGGCTGTATGCGAGCAGAGCCGAAACAGGTAATTTTGCGCACATTGCGGTAGGGAAGAAACATCTTGTCCGCCGCAAACATCTCACCGAGCGTGCGGTTCATCATATCAAAGTCGTGCTCCTCTATGCCGGAATCGGCCGCATTCATCACAGTAGCCAACATCTGCAACACCACCTCCGGATTGTGCTTTCCGCAGAAACGGCGGGAAAGGTCGTACAAATTGGCGTCCAACACCGCGTTACCGGTGTTGGCTGGTATCTCCGAAGCCGGCAGGTGGTGCTCGGCACGGCTATTCAGGTTACGTGCGGCTAGAATTTCAGGCTTTTTCATACCCTGCATTCTAGCGCAATTCGCAAAAAAAGTCAGTAAAAAAATAACCTCAAAGCAATTTTTTCAGAAAAAAGTGCTTACTCCCACCCAAAATTCAGCTTCGAGAAAACAGACCTATGAGATTTTTCACCAAAGCCATCGGCAAATACACAACACCTACAATCCCTGCGCCAAGCGCATAGATGCACAAGATAACTATCATCCAGATAGGGAAAAATATTCCGGTGTTAAATGTATTCCTCATTGACTCGTTAAACTTACTCCGAAACTTCGGTTCTGTCATCAAAGTAATAAACGCAAGGGTCATGTATGTGTACATGAGGCTACCGGCTTGCAGTTCATCATGATTTACTTTCGCCATAATGAACGCAACTCCGGACACGATAGCAGCTCCGTTGAACAATACGCCTAACAGACAATTTAATCGACACATGTAATTCATAATACTATTATTCGTTGGTTAAATCAAAAACTCAGCAGCCTCGTATTAACCCCACAACATTAGTGAGCAAAGCTATGGGCACGCAAACAAGCCCCAAAACCCACACCACGGCAACAGTGAAACCAAACAGGAAAAACGCAATCAGGATTCCCGCGATACCACTCTTCAACGCACCACCTATGGCTGTTGCAAACCGCACACGAAAATTGGCATTGCGGCAAAACAATATCAGACTGAACAGCGCATACAGCCCGGCACCTATCAAGAAAACATCCGGATTCTTACTCTGTTGCCCAATAACGTAGAGTATAATACCAACAAGAGCAACACCGCATATAAACACATTTGCAATTCGTTCCGTTTTCATAACAAGAATAAAAAATATCACAACGCAAGAGCTCGGGTATTCTACTACCAAATACAACACATGTCAAGACTTTTCAGAATCTTCTCTCAACAAAAGATATTCACGACCTGCACAATTTGCTACCCACAATGACACTTTTGTGGCAGCAGACATCAATTTTCGTGAAAAGTCTTGATTTTCGGGAGTGATTGTATTATAGTTTCGCGCGACATGTCAGAACGCAAAAATCCGTATCCTTTCGATGTATTTGAGCCCGCGTGGCAAGCCGTGTGGGACAAAGAGAAAACTTTCAAAGTACATAACCCCGGCGAAGCGGGATTCGATGCCGGCAAGCCCAAGTGCTATGTGCTGGATATGTTCCCCTACCCGAGCGGAGCCGGCCTGCATGTAGGCCACCCGGAGGGCTACACGGCCACAGACATTGTGAGCCGCTACAAGCGCATGAACGGCTTTAATGTGCTGCACCCCATGGGCTGGGATTCCTTCGGCCTGCCCGCAGAACAATACGCTATCAAGACCGGCCAGCATCCGTCCATCACCACCTACGCCAATATCGACACCTTCCGCCGCCAGCTGAAGATGCTCGGCTTCTCCTACGACTGGGATCGTGAAATTGCCACCACAGACCCCACTTATGTGCGCTGGACACAGTGGATTTTCCTGCGCCTGTACAACTCCTACTACAATGAGGAGCAGAAGAAAGCCTGCCCCGTAAGCGAGCTGGAGGCCAAAGGCTGGAGCCGCGAGCAGATAGATAACGTACGCTTGGCCTATGTGGCAGAGGGCATGGTGAACTGGTCCCCGGACATGGGCACCGTGCTGGCCAACGAGGAAGCCGAGGAGTGGAAGAGCAAGGGTCACATCGTCGAGCGCCGCAAACTGCGCCAGTGGATGCTGCGCATCACTGCCTACGCCGAGCGACTCATCGATGAGCTGGAGCCTCTGGACTGGCCGGAGAGCATCAAGATGCTGCAACGCAACTGGATAGGCAAGTCCATGGGAGCGGAGGTAAATTTCACCTGCAAGAACAAAAACATCACCGTCTATACCACACGCCCGGATACCCTCTTCGGCGCCACCTATATGGTGCTCTCCCCGGAGCATGAGCTGGTGAGCGAGATTACCACCGCAGAGCAGAAAGCCGCTGTGGAAGCCTACCAAACCGCCTGCGCTGCCAAGAGCGACTTAGAGCGCACCGAGAGCAAAGACAAGACAGGCGTATTCACCGGTGCCTACGCCACCAACCCCGTAAATGGTCGGGAGATTCCCATCTGGATAGCAGACTACGTGCTGACCGGCTATGGAACAGGTGCCATCATGGCTGTGCCTGCACACGACAGCCGCGACTACGAATTTGCCGTAAAATTCGGCCTGCCCATCCTCCAGGTTGTGCAACCGGACAACGCCGAAACGCCTTGGCAGGACTTCTGCGGCTACGATGGCACTATGGTGAACTCCGAGCACCTGAACGGACTGAGCGTACCCGAGGCCAAGAAGCAGATGATTGCCTGGCTGGAGGAAAAAGGCTACGGCTGCGGCAAGGTGAACTACAAACTGCGCGACTGGCTCTTCAGCCGCCAGCGCTACTGGGGCGAGCCCTTCCCCATCGTCTGGAACACGCAGGATGGCAACCACTACGCCATCCCCGAAAGCGAGCTTCCTCTGCTGCAGCCCGAGATGGAGGACTTCAAACCCAGCGGCGATCCCCGCGGCCCGCTCGTGAAAGCCACGCAGTGGATCCAGTACTCCGAGGGTTACACTCGCGAGACCAACACCATGCCCCAGTGGGCCGGCTCCTGCTGGTACTACCTGCGCTACCTCGACCCCAAGAACGAAAAAGCCTTCGTTGACCCCGAGGTGGAGAAATACTGGATGGGAGGCGCAAACCCCGGTGGGGTGGATCTGTATGTGGGCGGTACTGAACACGCCGTGCTGCACCTGCTCTACGCCCGCTTCTGGCACAAGGTGCTCTATGACTATGGTCTGGTGAGCACAAATGAGCCGTTCAACAAGCTGGTGAACCAAGGGCTCATCCTTGGCGAAGACAGCCAAAAAATGTCCAAGAGTCGCGGCAACGTAGTAAACCCGGACGACATAGTACGCGAATACGGGGCTGATTCCCTGCGCCTGTACGAAATGTTCATGGGTCCGCTCAAGGAGGTAAAGCCTTGGCAGACTAAGGGTGTGGAGGGCATCAGCCGCTTCCTCGCTCGCGTGTGGCGCGTCGCCATGGTAGAGAATCAGGAGGGAGAGTGGGTGCTCTCCGGCAAGATTACCGCAGAGGACAACGGCGAGGTGACACCCGTGCGCAAGGAAGTACACAAGACAATCAAGAAAGTGACGGAAGATATCGAGGCCATGAGCTTCAACACCGCCATCTCCAAGATGATGGAGTGCACCAATGCCATGACAAGCGCCGCCTCCGTAACCCTGAGCGACTACGTGCAGCTACTGCATGTGCTGAATCCCTTCGCACCGCACATCACAGAAGAGCTCTACAGCATACTCTGCAAGCAGTTTACCTCCCTGCCCGCCTGCCAGCTCTGCCGGCAGACCTGGCCGAGCTTCAACGCTGAGTATCTGGTGGAGAACACCAAGGAAATCGTCATTCAGGTGAACGGCAAGCTGCGCGACAAGATTACTGTAGCCGCTGATGCTCCCAAAGAGGACGTGGAAGCCGCCGCCCTGGCCTCTGCCCGCGTGCAGGAGTTCACCGCCGGCAAAACGATCCGCAAGGTCATCGTTGTTCCCGGGCGTCTGGTGAACATCGTAGCGAACTAACTTTCCCCATCCCACCCGCCCTCCGCCTATGCCTAGGCGGAGGGCGCTTTTTTTACAAGTGCCGCGCAGGGAATGGGGTGTATGTTAAGTGGATTTTCGCTTAGTTTTGTACAAGAGTCCGGCGGCCATGAGGCAACCGCCTGTCACGTAGAACACGCAGCTCATGATGCAGCAGAGGCTGCCGGTGCGCCGCACACGCCCAAGGACTACCTGCTGTGGGTTGCGGCGGTCGTAGCGCACCAAGACCTTTTCGCCGGGGTGATACCTGCGCGGATTCAGTGCTGTGGCAAGCTCTACGGTGTGCATGCGCCCGCTTGTGTCCTCGAACTGCACGGTGGGATAATGGCTGATGAACTGAGCCCGTCCGGCGTGTCTGCCGGAGCGCACCCGCACTTTCTCGCTATTGGGGCTGTTCCAAAAGCTTGTCTCTCTGCGCAAGCTCAACACGGTGGCATAGGTTGTTACCGCATCGCGGCCAAAGCGGCATTCCCGCGGCAGATAATGAGCCGCGGTCAGTTGCAACAGGCATGAAATGCCACAGGCAACTACCCCGGCCCATACCAAAAATTCCTGCTCAACAGAGTCGAACCGTGGGCGTCCTTTCCTGAGCGTCAGGGGCCTTACACCTTCCGGCTTAGGCAATTCCGACACCTGAGGCAAGGCTGCCACTTGCTCCGCCAGCATCTGCGCCACGCGCTCCACCTGCGGTACGGACAGGAAGCCCACAGGCTGCACCGGACTGTACACGCGCAGCCCCGGACACCAACGGAGCTCCCAAGCAAAAAGAATATCCCCATATCCCCCCGCACGCTTCTGCACGGCAGGCTGAGGAATGAGATGCAGGGGAAAGCTCACCACCCGCTCGCGGTGTAAGCAGCCGGGAGCCAACACTACAGCACGACGGTCGGTAAGCACATAGAGAGTGCGTGCCATGCGCAGCTTATGGAACACCGGGGCAAAACACAGCAACAGGCCAAACACCCAGACAGGCAACCCACCCAGCAGCAGTAGGAGGTGAAGCTCCTGCAAGCCCACACAACCGCTCACCAGTTTCCACACCATCACCACGCCGCATAGCACCAACAGCGCCGCTCGCCCCTTAGGTACGGCGGTACTCGGTTTTACGACCATCACCACTTGCTCATCCGCCCGCAGGACTGCCTGCACGCGGGAGCTCTCACTCTCGCTCAATCCGGGAAAATCCGCATTCATGACTTCTTACGCATCCTCATACCGACACACAACACACCGCAGCCAACTGCTGCAAACAACACACCGCCCAACACCGAAACCCAGCCGGAGCTCATACCCGATTCTACAATGCGCAGAGTATTCGGCTCAGCAGCCAGATACACAACATCCAGCTTATGTCCCTTGGGGTACTTGTTCGTGCGTATAGGGTAATCCAGCGTATGCTCACAGCCTGCGGCATCCGTAAAACGCAGCGTGGGATAATAAGAAGCGGAGTGACCACGGCCTCCGCCGCCCGATGACCTCATTTTCACCACCGTGGCCGTAGCATGCACGCCCTCAGTCTCCAGCCGGCTCTCGGTATGCAGGTAGCACACGCCCTGCCCCAGTCCTACGAACCCCAGCAGTATAAATACGGAACTGAATATGGTAAGAAAGCGTCTGTCCTCTTGCTTATCACCGGGTTGTTCTGCAAGCGGAGTTCCCCAGGCATCCAGCTTGGGGGCGGGGGAACGCAGCAGCGGTGGACGATAAGCAAAGGGTGCCTCCTCGGGCGGTACTGCGGCCACTTGCTCTGCCACCAGTTGAGCCACCTGTTCGGGCTGCGGCACCATGAGAAAGCCCACGGGCTGTGGCTCCCATCGGCGCCTGCGGGATTCGAAAGAAAAGCGCATCTCGTAATCGAAAATCAGGCTCCCGAGATTAGGCCCCTCCTGCACCACCTTTTTGACCAAACCCGGAAAGAGCGGCCAGCAGATACAGCGGTAGCGCCACATGTGAAGCTGTTCAAATACGATAGCACGCTGATTTGTCAGCACATACAGCGTGCGCTGCATGCGCCACCTGTAGCGCAGTGGCGCGCTGAGCAGCAACAGCGCCACCAGCCAAAACGGCGAAAAAAGCGACACCACCACCCACCATTTCTCTCCGAACATATATGCACCGCAGCCCAAAAAAAGCGCCAGAGCAAGCCCAGGAAATACCGAGCCTAATGCTTTCCCAAATCCCATACTACTGTGCGGCCATACCACGAGTTCCACACGTTCATTGTCCCTCAGTACTGCACGCAGTTGCCCGGTCTCCCGCTCGTTTAAGTCCCATTCTTCCGTTCTCATACCCCCAAAACATCATACTTTCTTCAGCACTCCCCCGGCCAATATGGCAGCACCCACCAAAAACATGAAGCCACCAGCCAAGGTAAAAATAAGGCCTACTTTGTCGTCCTCGCCCTCGATGCGGAACTCGGCAGGAGCTTCCGGCAGGTATGTAATAGCCAGGCGATGCCCCTTGGGGAAATTATAGTCCGAGCTACCGGTGCGGGATTCGTACTCGTGCACCCTGCCCTGCGCATCGGTAAACCGCAAGACGGGATAATAAGAGTAAGCCCCGCGGGATTGTCGGCTATCCCCCACACGGATCGTAATGCCACTACCCCGATGCGACCGGGTGGAATGCCCCGAATGCCGATGAGCGTTCACCTTTACCACAATCGCGCTTGTTTTCACCCCTTCGGCATCAAATCGCGCATCCTGCCGCAGCATATACACGCCCAGCAGGGTAAACACCAGCGAAAAAACAGAAAAGACAGAGCCGAATCCAATCAGCACACCCCTGCCCGGTTGTCGAGGTATTGCATTGCCGTAAGAGTCGGTCTCGGTGGGCATAGCACCGAGCGAGGGCCGTACGGGCGGCCTCGAAGCTCCCCCCGCAGGGGTAGCCTCCACTTGCGCCGCAATCATCTGCTCCACGCGCTCAAGCTGCGGCACGGCGATAAATCCCACCGGCTCGGGTGCGCGGTGGAGCTTTCGCGTGTGCCACTGCCAGCGCATCTCGTAGGCAAAGACGATATCGCCGCTACCATCCGGATTCCTGCGTACCGCCTTCACAGGGTTGGGCTGCAAAGGGAAGGCAATGCAGCGTTCCCCGAAAAGCAGACGAGGCTCCAGCACAAGCACACGGCGATTAGTGAGCAGGTAAAGCGTACGCTCCATGCGGCGTTTGTGCCGCCACGGAGCACTGAGCGACACCACCCCCAACACCAGCAAGGGAGAAAACAGCATCAGCGGCAACCACCACATCTCACGCAGTTCCGACATGCCAAAGCCTACAAATACCAGCACAGCCACCCCGGGCACCACCCGAGCCAGCATCTCTATTTTGTCCATAGCTGTACGCGGCTTGGCTACCAACACCACTTCTTCTCCGGGCTCAAGGGTTGCGGCCGCACGAGCGGTATCGTGCGAGTTAAGATTTTCTTGCTCCATATTCATTTTTAACGGTGTGTAAACTTGTTTCGATAGCAGACTCCAGCACTGCTTGCACCTTTTTGACCTGCGGTATATCAATAAATCCCACCTGTCGCGCCACACGTTCCTCGCGAGAGCCATTCATCTCGGACCAAGCGTAGGAGAACACTATATTGCCATAGCCACCGGGCAGTACACCGACCTCCTGCACCATATCCTCGCGCAGGGGAAAAGACCGCGTGCGGGAGAAAAACACCACAACCGGCTCCAAAATCAGTACCCGCCGAGCCGTTATGACGTAGAGCGTGCGCTGCCGCCGCACCCGCCACATGTATGGCCAACACAATGTACCGATACCTACGGCCCAAGCAGGCAGCATCAGTATCCCCGCGCGAGCGTCCTCCTGCATGAATCCCATGGTCAACCCAAGGCATATCAACAACCACACGCAGCCCATCACCCACTCCCGCGTGAATTGCCCGGGGTGCGACTCCGTACGAGGCCGCAGCAGCAGGTGCAGCTCCTCATCTATACCTACCACCTGCCCCAGCCATGCACGCTCGCGCGCCGTCAGCTCTATATCTCGGAGCGTCTCCATCATCGCTTACTCCTGCGATATTTCCTAAAGTCCCGGTACCACTGGAGCACAGCAGTCCCGCCCACGCAAAAAAACAACAAGGGCCATCCTATACCAAAAATCACAGTCCCCCACCACATCGGCTCAACACCCGCCAGCATGGGCTCCACATTGCTCACGATCTGACTACCGCCGATAAACATGAAAAAGCCGCCAACAAGCAACGTTAGTACGTTCGGGAACTCCGCCGGCGGAGCTTCATCGCTCAAGGTAAACGGCTCGCCCACACCTCTGATCAGCTCCTCTACCGGCGGCGGTTTCGGCATCTGCTCGCGCAAAATAGCCGCCACCCGGCTCACCTGTGGCACACGCAGGAACCCCACCGGCTCCATATACGAACCATGCTTCGTGCTACGTTCCTCGTAGTCCAGCACCACATCGCCGCTGCCGTCCGCGCGTTCCTTCACCTCGCGAATCATATCCGGCACAAGCGGGTAATCCTTCTGCGTAGGGCGAAGACGAAAAAACGAAGGAGCCAACACCACAGCCCGCCGATTCGTCACCAGATACAGCGTGCGTTGCTCCACGGTGCGATTTCTCCACGGAGACATGACAAATGCCGCACTCACCAGCCAAAACGGAAGCAAAAACAGCAACAAAAGCAACCCCGCCGGTTTCTCGAGCACTTGCGAGAGCACATGCGGCACCGCTGCTACAGTAAACATTCCCACTATACCCACCCACACAATGGCAAAGAGAGCACCACCTACATACTCCGCCCGCCACAGGCGAGCCTGAGGTTTGCACACCAGCAGCAGTTCTTCTTCCGGCTGCAACACGCGCTCCACCCACTCGCGCTCACTTACATTCAAATCCGTATCGGTTAGTCTCATAGAATTTGTTTACGCCACGCAGTCTAGCATATTTTCCTACACTCTGCAAGATTTTTTGCTTGCAATCCTCCCCCTTTTGCTATATAAGAAGAGCAGAAATCTTCGGCTTCTCTGTAGCCACCTATCCACACAACTCTTCCCCACCAAGAAACCATGCGTGCCATCATTTTCGCCACCATTCTCAGTCTACCGCTACTTGCGCAAAATGTCTACAACCCGAACGGAACCTACGCAGGGCGAATTCAAACAGGCCCCGGCGGCACCAAGTACTTCTACGGACCGGATGGCTCCTACAGAGGACAAGCTCGCACCGGCCCTGGCGGTAACACCTCATACTACGGCGCAGACGGCGCCTACAAAGGAAGCTCGCAAACAGGCCCCGGTGGCAACACCTCATACTACGGTGCTAACGGAGCCTACAAAGGAAGCTCGCAAACAAGCCCCGGCGGTAACACCTCATACTACGGTGCTAACGGAGCCTACAAAGGAAGCTCGCAAACAGGCCCCGGCGGCAACACCTCATACTACGGCGCAGACGGCAGCTACGCAGGCTCCGTCCGCCGCTAAGATTACTCCGCATTTCAAGCAGATATCACACAACATGAAATACGCCATTTTACTCCTCGTACTTACTCTGCCCGCTATGGCAGATTCATTCTACGGACCGACCGGCTCCAACGTAGCCCGCTCGGAAACAAGCGGCAACACCACGCGCTATTACGACCGCTCCGGTTCCTACATAGGCAAAGCAGAGCGCAGCGGCAACACCACACGCTACTACGCCCGCTCCGGCTCATTTTCCGGCAGCTCCACAACCAGCGGCAATACTACACGCTACTATGGCCGCTCCGGTTCATACGAGGGAAGCTCCACGACCAGCGGCAACACCACACGCTACTACAGCCGCTCAGGCTCATTCTCCGGCAGCGCAGAGCAAAGCAGCAGCGGCACGCGCTACTACGACAAAAATGGCTCCTACCGTGGCTCAAAACGCTAACTTTTACCTCTTTCTCGCACTTTTCGCAACAAAATCGCTTTTTTTTCAAAAAAAGACTTGCAATGCGCGCAACAATCGTGTATAGTTGCGGCGCACCAAGTGCGAAACCCAATGCTCGGGTGGCGGAATTGGTAGACGCGCTAGACTAAGGATCTAGTGGGGCGACCTGTACGGGTTCGAGTCCCGTCTCGAGTATGAAAAACGCTCACTTTCTTCAAAGAAAGTGAGCGTTTTTTGCATACTAGGCACGCACTCGACAACTACTTCATGCGCCAAGGTGGCAAACTCCACGACTTCGCCTCATACGCAGCAGGCACCACACACAAATATCTGGACGAAAAACTACTCCCCATCCATCAATACATGGAAGCATCCGGCTTCATGAACGCCAATGCCGCATACGCATACCGCCAACTTATAAAAGCCATCAACTATTCCCAATACAAAATGCGCTCATCCCGCATGCAATCCATGGGAGGAGCAAAATACTGGGCATCCAACAGCGAACTCACCGCACGCCTCTTTGAAACCTACGTCCGAGAAAAAATAAACGCCACCGGACGCAATGACTTCCTCGCTCGTTTCCGTCCGCTGGAATCTTTTGAATCCGCAGACCAAGGCTACATGGACGCCACAGGCAAATCCCGCTACCCATACCCAACCGCAGAGGAAATGCAAGAGTTCACCCCACTTCTGGACAACTTCTTCTCCTCCCTTACCCATACCCCGCAGGAGGACGGCAACGTAGCCACCTTCTCCATCATCGGCTCCAAAGCCAAAACATGGGACAAGTACAAACACCGTTCCTTTGCCGGGCGAGATGACGGCATGCAGCGTGCGGAGATTGATGCGAGCGGGGCGAAGCTCCAATGGGAAGATTTGCGCGGCAAGAACGTAGCTGCCTACCGCCGAATTGTGGCAGGTTGGGATAATCTGCCCGAAGCAGAACGCAAGCAGGTGGAGACTTTCGCGGAACAAGTCTATGATTGGCAGGATGAAAGCCAAAAGCTCAACAGCACCCCCGAAAACGAATTCCTTGAACAATACAACAAGGTAATAAAGCTGCGCGATACTCTCAAGCCGAAGCGTGCAGAAATACGCAGTCTGCTCAGCAAGATATTTGTGGAGCATGGGGGCAGTGCAGCGGCAGTGCTCAACATGAAAGATGCAGAGCTTGATGAGCTGGCTCTGTCTCTCTGGGGGCCATATGTGGAAAGCAAGGTGGAAGACATGCTGGATTTGCGCCCGCTGTGGCATGGCGGCATGAAACTGGCAGATGTGCTCGAATACCCCGAGCTGTACGAAGCATACCCCGAGCTGGCAGACATAACCGTGCGCTACGCCACCATGGATACCGCAAGAGGGCGTGCCCTCTATCATGATGGTGAGCATGAAATCCTCATAAACCGCAATCTGGAGGGGGAATGGCGCAGCATTCACTCCATTCTGCTGCATGAAATACAGCACCATATTCAGAACATAGAGGGCTTTGCCAAGGGCGGTAATCCCTCCTACGCCCGCTGGCTGGTGGATAACCGCGCGGCTATGGGAGATGCGGATGCCTTGGCTCTCCGTGAGCTTTCCGACATGGAGCTTTACGACCGCATTGCCGGTGAGATAGAGGCACGGAATGTGCAGGCTCGCTATGGCTGGCCTATGGATAGGAGAGAAGCTATTCCGTTCAACTCCACCCTGGAGTACCCCGGTGAAGCCTTGGTCACGTTCAGCGTGTCGCCGACTCTGCGGGCGGACATACGCCGTGCAGCATACAACAAGCTGGATACCAAGGAGCATGTGCGCCTGTGTACAATGCCGACTGTATTGCGCATGCTGGGCGAGCCGGTAGGGGATGTCTATACCTTACCTAGCACCATAAGCAAACTGGTATACACGCATAATCTGGCACACCCCGAGGTGTACCGTGCCGTAGAAGAACTGGAAGACCCGCTGTTTGTGTTCCGTGACACAGAGAAGAGCTATCTGTTTGTGCTGGAAATGCAGGCTACAAACAACAAGGGAGAGAAGAGCAATGTAGCAGTGGCCATTCAGTTGCAGAGGTCGGAGAGCGGGCATTATCTGATGAGCGCCTACCCGCTGGATGCATTGGATAAGATTACCAAGTTGGAGAAATTAAAGGCTCTCGTGTACAGCAAGTATACGGCGCAGGAATTGCAGGAGGCTATAAACAAACAGGCCACCCCGCCAACAGCCGACGCGCCGGGCACCTTTAAACCCGATCTTTTGCGTGCTGCCGTAAAGGATGGCTTAAGCGAGATTATAATGACAAAGCAGGATATTGTCAACTATAAACGCGCAACAGAGCAAAAAAACGCAGCCACCTACTCCCTCGCCCCCCCCCCCCCCCCCCCCCCACGCACCCCCGCCCACCCCCCCCCCCCGCCCCAGCGCCCCCCCCCCCCCCCCC
>JAZNTO010000094.1:0-7385 GCA_045591805.1 Akkermansia sp.
AGAGGTGGGAAGTGGCAATGCACTTCCCCCTCTCCCAAGTCCTGCTACTGCATTGCCCAATTTTGGGCAATGCCTAACTACAAAATCGATTTTTTACAAAAAATCAGATTTTGCTCAAATTATAATTGACTTCGGAATTCGCCTTTCTCGCCCGTATAAATAGTAGCGATACCGCCCATAAGCGGAAGAGCTGTGGGGGCGAGGTAGCCGCAGCTCGACAGCAGCTCGCAGAAAGCGGCGCCGCGCGGGAAAGTTTCGATACTGTCCCCCAAGTAATCGTAGGCGCCCATGTTCCCGGTAAGCCACCCGGCAATGCGGGGCAAAATGTTGTGCAAATAGAAGCGGTATGGGCCGGCGAGCACCCCTGTGGGCATGCTGAAATCCAGCACAAGCAAATGCCCCCCCGGTCGCAGAATACGGTACCACTCGCACAAGGCCTTGCCGTAGTCCGCCATATTACGCAGGCCGAATGCCACGGTCGCGGCATCGTACGAGGCATCCGGCAACGGCAGATTCATGGCATCTGCCTCCAGCACCTCGCTCAACCCGCGCTGCACGGCTACATCCAGCATCGGGCGGCAGAAATCCGTGCCCAGCACCTCCACCTCCGGCAGTGCTTTGCGCACAGCCAGCGCCAAATCCCCCGTGCCGGTCGCAATATCCAGCAGTTTCCGCGGCTTCCACTCTGCCACCAGTTTCAGCGCTCGCTCACGCCACAGGATATCCGCCCCCAGCGAGAGAACATGATTCGCCGTAACATAGCGTTTTGCTATGGAAGAAAAGACACTATGTACAAATTCAGGATTCTGCATGAATCTTGCTTAAAGCTTGCTCACCAGCAAATCGCCAAACTCACTCGTACGCAATGCCGTTGCACCGGGTATCATCTCCGCCAGATCAGCGGTCACCTTCTTGTCTGCAATAGCCGCCTCTATAGCACGCACGATATTGTCTGCGGCCTCGGTCCAGCCCATGTAGCGCAGCATCATCTCGGCAGAGAGCAGGAAGGAGCACGGGTTCACCTTGTCGAGATTTGCCAGCGCGGGAGCCGTGCCGTGCGTCGCCTCGAACACGGCGTGCCCGGTCTTGTAGTTGATATTCCCGCCGGGGGCAATACCGATACCGCCCACCTGCGCCGCGAGCGCATCGGAACAATAGTCGCCGTTCAGGTTCAGCGTGGCCACCACGGAGTGCTCCTTGGGGTGTATGAGGATTTCCTGCAAGAACGCATCGCAAATGCAGTCTTTGATAACAATACCATTCGGCAGGCGGCATTGGGGACCCTTGCCTATGATTTCTGCACCAAACTCGCGCTTAGCCAGCTCGTAGCCCCAATCGCGGAAGCCGCCTTCGGTAAACTTCATGATATTGCCCTTGTGTACCAGGGTCACAGAGGGGCGCCCGGTCTCGATGGCGTACTGAATAGCAGAGCGTACAAGCCGCTCCGTACCCTCGCGCGATACAGGCTTTATGCCAAAGCCGGAGCTGGCCGGGAAACGCACCTTGCGAGCCCGCTCCGGGTAGGCTGTCGCAAGCCAGTTGTAGAATACCTCCGCCTCGGGGCTGCCCTCTTTGAACTCTATGCCCGCATAAATATCCTCCGTATTCTCGCGGAAGATGACCATATCCACCAACGAGGGGTCTTTCACCGGAGTCTCGATACCATTAAAATAGCGCACAGGGCGCACACAGCAGTAGAGATCCAGCCCTTGGCGCAGCGCAACATTCAGCGAGCGTATACCGCCGCCCACCGGGGTGGTAAGCGGCCCCTTTATTCCGATGAGGTAGCTGCGGAATGCCTCCACCGTCTCATCCGGCAGCCAAGTGCCGAGGGTATCGTATGCCTTTTGCCCGGCAAGCACCTCTTTCCAGGCTATCGCCCGGGTATCCCCATAGGCAGCAGACACCGCTGCATCGATAACACGCTTCGCTGCGCGCCAGATGTCCGGGCCGGAGCCATCGCCGATGATGTGGGGGATAATGGGGAAATTCGGCACCTGCAGGCCCTGCGGTGTCATGGTAATGGGAGCAGCTTCACTCATGGTGGTGTGTGTCTTATGTTGTTAATTCAGAAAATCACTTTTCCTGCGCGGCAGGTGCCTGCGCAGGCTTGCGCGCCCCGGCCGGAGGCTCAGCCACATGGCAGAAGATGATAACCCCCAGCACCAGCGCAACGGGCAGGATGTAATACAGCGGACCTTCGGACTTTTTGCGCTGCACTTCGGCGGTGGCAAGCTTCAGCTTTCCCCCGACGGCTGTTTTCATTTCTATAGCCATGGCGTATAAACGCGCGTATTGTAGCACATTTGTGCAGAAAATCAACCTCAAAACTCCACCGCCCCGAAAATATGGCAGAAAATTAGGTTTGACAAGCCCCACTCCCACGTATATGCTCTGCATGTATGAGCAAGTGGTTTGAACAAACATGGAAAATCCTGGACAACGGCTGGGATTCCTTTCTCGTCTACATCATTCTGGGGTGGATAGCCTGTATCGTCCTCAACCGCATTTTCCGCCGCATCAGCTTCAAAAACCGCTCCCACCACCAGCTGCTGAACATGGCGCTCAAGGCTCTCAAAGGTGTTATCTGGGCGCTGGTGCTCGTGCAGGGGCTCCGCGGTGTGGGGGTGGATGTCGTGGGGATTCTCGGTGCGGCCGGTGTAGCCGGTGTGGCCATAGGCTTTGCGTCCCAGACTGCTCTCAGCAACCTCATCAGCGGCATCTTCCTCGTGGGCGAAAGCAGCTTCAAGCTCGGGGACTACATCCGTATCGGAGATGAAGAAGGCACCGTGGAAAGCATCAACCTCCTCTCCGTCTACCTGCGCCGTGCAGACAACACCTTGGTGCGGGTTCCCTGCGAAACACTCATCAAAAACCCCGTGCGCAACCTCACAGGAGCTGCCCTCCGCCGCATCGACTTCGACCTGGGTGTGGACTACAGCAGCAACCTGGCAGAGGTGAAAGCCGTTATCAACAGCGTCATAGCCGCCCAGCCTCTCCTGCTGGCGGAGCCTGCCCCCAGCATCGTGTTCGGCGGCTTCGGCGAGAGCTCCCTGGATCTCCACATCGGTGCCTGGTGCAAGACAGAGCACTACCACGCCGTACGCTACGACTTTGCCACTGCCCTACTGGCCGCATTCGCAGAAAAAGGTATCAACATCCCCTTCCCCATACGCGCTATCACACAATACCCGGAATCCCCCCAACGCTGAGCGCTTGCGAATTTCCACCGCCGCGCCCTTTGCAAGGTCAGACTTTGCCGTGGCGTCATAAAAAGCGGAGCTGCGCCAAAAAAACACCTTGCGGGGGTACTTGGTACTTTACTTGGCCGGCGAAATCTGCTAAAATCTGCCCGCTATGGATTTAGAGCAACGCGAAATCAGTGCAGCAACCATCAGCCCGTACTTCGAGGAGTATTTCGGCCAAAAGCCCACCGTGGTGGCGGCCTCCCCGGGACGCGTGAACCTGATCGGTGAGCACACAGACTACAACAACGGCTTCGTTCTGCCGATGGCCCTCAACAACATCAACGTGGTAGCCGTAGCCCCGTCCCCCACCGGTAAGCACCGCTGGGTCGGCTCGCTGGGTGACAGCATGATTGTGATTGACCCGGCAGACGTCACCAAACCCGGTGACCCCTTCTGGAGCAACTACGTACGTGGCGTTATCTGCATGCTGGAGCGCCGCGGCGTGAATGTGCCGGCTGTGGATATGCTCATCGACTCCAATGTTCCGCGCGGCGGCGGCCTGTCCTCCAGCGCGGCATTCGAAGTTTCAGCCTGCACGGCTCTCGCAGCTCTCTGCGGAGTGGATATCACCCCGACAGATCGCGCCCTCATCGGCCAGGCCACGGAGCACGAGTTTGTGAACGTGCCCTGCGGTATCATGGACCAGTTCATATCCGCCATCGGCAAGGAAGGTCACGCCCTCATGCTGGACTGCAAGGATTTGAGCTACAAGCACATACCCATGACAGACCCGAGCGTGAGCGTGCTCGTCATCGACTCCGCCGTGAAACACTCCCTGGCAGACGGCGGCTACGCTGCCCGCCGCAAGAACTGCGAGGACGCCTGCGCCGTGCTCGGCGTCCCCTCCCTGCGCGAGGCCACTCTGGAGATGCTGGAGGCGCAGAAAGAAGCCCTGGGCGACCTCTGCTACCGCCGCGCCCGCCACGTCATCGGCGAGAACCTGCGTGTGGACGCCTTTGCTGCCGCCCTGCAAAAGGGCGACTGGGAAGCCGCCGGTGTCGCCATGCGCAGCTCGCACGACTCGCTCAAGAACGACTTCGAGGTATCCTGCGCCGAGGTGGACACCCTGGTGAGCCTGGCAGATACCATACCCTCCGCTGCTTCCGTGTATGGTGCACGCATGACAGGCGGTGGCTTCGGCGGTTGCATCGTGGCTCTGGTCAAGAGCGAGGATGTGGAAAAGGTGGCCGCGGAAATGCTGGAGGCCTACCGCGCCGCGCTGGGTATCGAGACCACCTATCTGGTAACCCGCCCGGGCGAGGGCGCCCGCGTGCTTTACAAAGCCTAACACACAGAAAGACTTATGAAACATATTCTGACAACACTCAGCGCACTTGCGCTGCTGGCCATGGGTGCCAACGCCCAAGAAGCCGCCGCTGCAACCACCGCTACAGAGGTTCTCCCGCTCTGGGAGATGATTGTGTTCTGTATCGTTGTTGTGGGCGTTATCGGGCTGGGCATCTGGAAGTCCGGCGACTCCGGCGAGAGCAAGGAGAAGAAAGAAGAAAAGGGCGCGGCGGACTACTTCCTGGCCGGCCGCGGCCTGAGCTGGTGGCTCGTGGGTTTCTCCCTTATCGCCGCCAACATCTCCACGGAGCAATTCGTCGGCATGAGCGGTAAAGCCGCCAACTGGGTGGGGCTGGCCATCGCCGGTTACGAGTGGCTGGCCGCCATCGTGCTGGTCATCGTAGCTTTCACCTTCCTGCCCATGCTGCTCAAGCGCGGCGTATTCACCATTCCGCAGTTCCTGGAGGAACGCTTCGACGGCAAGGCTCGCACCATCATGGCTGTGGCCAACCTCATCATTCTGGTGGGTGTACCCACTGCCGGCGTTATCTTCGCCGGTGCTAAGGTGGTGTCCGGCTACTTCGGCCTCAGCATGACTCTCGGGTGCATCATCATCGGCCTTTGCGCCACGGTGTACGTGTTCGTGGGTGGTCTGAAGGCCTGCGCCTGGACAGACCTCATCTGGGGTGCCGCCCTTATCGTAGGTGGCGGTGTGGTGGCCATTCTGGCTCTGCAAGAGATTGGCGCCGCAGACCCGAACGCCCTCATTCAGACCGCCACAGCCACTTCCCAAGTCACTGTGGATCAGCTCGCCAACATGTCCGGTTGGGATCGCTTCCTCGCCCTCAATAGCGGAGACGCCGTCACCGCCACCAACGCCGTGGGCGGCAAGATGCACATGATTCGCCCGGCGAACGACATGGAAATTCCGTGGACAGCTCTCTGCCTCGGCCTCTGGATTCCCAACTTCTTCTACTGGGGTCTCAACCAGTACATCATGCAGCGTACTCTGGCCTCCAAGAGCCTCGCAGAAGGCCAGAAGGGTATTGTCTTCGCCGCTGCGCTGAAGCTCCTCATCCCCTTCGTGGTACTTATTCCCGGCATTCTGGCATACAATCTGTACAATGCAGACATGAAAGCCGATGCCGCCACCAAAGCCACAGAGGCCATTGCCAAAGTAGAAGCCTCCGGCAAGACTCCGCTCTACAACATCACGGCGGACTATGTAGCCACTGAGCCTGCTAAGGCTGTGGACTACATCTCCAAGAATGCCGCCGCGGCCGGCACTGCTAAGCAAAAGGCCAAGATAGAAGCCCTCAAGGCAGACCTCAGCGCCGTCTTCGCAGCAGATTCCACAGCTGCTATAGCCGCGGTTTGCACCAAGCTCGAGCTCACCATGCCTGCGGGCGTGACCGACCTCGTCAAGCAGAAGCGCATCGCCGCCGCACTCATCGCAGACAAACTGGCCAAGGAAAGCAACGCCATCCTCAAGGACAAGGCTACCGACACAGCATTCTCCACGTCCGACCCCATCAACGGCTACGACTACGACTCCGCTTTCGGCACCCTGCTCCGCAAGCTCCTGCCCGGCACCGGCTGGGCCTGGTTCGTGCTTGCCGCCCTCTTCGGCGCGGTGGTAAGCTCTCTGGCATCCATGCTGAACTCCGCTTCCACCCTGTTCACCATGGACATCTGGAACAAGATTCGCAAGGAACAGTGCGAGCAGAAAGAACTCGTCACCGTCGGCAAGATTGGTGTGCTCGTCTGCTCTGCCATCGCCCTGCTGCTGGCCATCTTCCTCTCCACCAAGCTGGATAGTATCTTCAGCTACATTCAGGAGTTCCAGGGCTTCCTCAGCCCGGGTGCACTCGCCGTGTTCCTCTTCGGTTTCTTCGTGCCCAAGTGCCCCCGCTACTTCGGCTGGCTCGGTATCGCCATCAATGTGGTAGAGTACGGTCTGCTCAAGATATGCTGCCCGGAGATGGCTTTCCTGAACCGCATGGCGGTATGCCTCATCACCATCGTCATCGTCGGCTTCATCATCAGCTGGCGCAATGCTGCCCGAGGCGGTGAAGCCGTGCAGCTGGCGGACAAGGGCATCCTCGAGATGGAAAGCTCCTCTCGTGCCAAGCTCTGCGGCCTCGCCGTCATCGCCGTCACCGTTGCTCTCTACATCATCTTCTGGTAAAGAAGACGCTCAGCAATCCATTCTCAAAGCGCGCTGCCCACAAGCAGCGCGCTTTTTGGTACGAGCGCCGCAAGCTCAGTGGGGAAGTTACTGCTCCGCACAGCAGAGCAATTTCGCTGCGGCGTATGCCGCAATCTCGCAGGAAGCGCCAGCTTCCTATCTCACTCCGCCCACTCGGGCGGAATCTCGCTATATGCAAAACGAGATTGCACGCTTCGCGCGCAGTGAGATATTTGGCATTCTGCCAAAAGCGAGATTGCTTGCCTATCGGCAACCAGCGAGATTGAGCTTGCGCCGCAAGCTCAGTGGGGAAGTTACTGCTCCGCACAGCGGAGCAATATCGCTGCGGCATATGCCGCAATCTCGCAGGAAGCGCCAGCTTCCTATCTCACTTCGCCCGACAGGGCGGAATCTCGCTATATGCAAAACGAGATTGCACGCTTCGCGCGCAGTGAGATATTTGGCATTCTGCCAAAAGCGAGATTGCTTGTCTATCGGCAACCAGCGAGATTGAGCTTGCGCCGCAAGCTCAGTAGTGCCCACCTCGGCAGTCTTGTGCTCCGGAAAAGGCCGGGGTGCGTGGAGCACCCCGGCCTTTCGATTCCCGCGGGGCGGAGCCCCGCCGTACTTTTACTTTGTAGATTGTAGATTCGTAGATCGTA
>JAZNTO010000095.1:0-2065 GCA_045591805.1 Akkermansia sp.
ATAGGCGTGCGCCTGGTGCTGGTGGCTGAAGGGGCGGGTACGGAGCGGCTCATGCGCTGCGCAGGCGAATGCGAGGTACACGCCGCCGTGGCGGAGCTGCCCCTCACTGCCGGGGAGGCTGCTGTGGCACGCGTGCGCGAGATTGTGGAGCGCCGTCAGGTGGCCATCGTCCCCTCCGGGGTGTATGGGCGTTTCGATGCCGGGAGCGTGGCTCTGGCTGTCGCTTTGGGGGCAGCCAAATACATTTGCCTGCAAGCCGGTGGCATACCCCGGCGGGATGGTCAGCCGATCTTTGCCATACGGGAGAGCGATGTTACCCCTGCCACCTGCGCAGATTGCTCACACCCCGAGGTGCTGCTGCAGGCGTCGGAAGTCTGCCGCGCGGGGATTCCGCGTGTGCATATGCTGGATGGTATGCACCGCGGCGTGTTGCTGGATGAAATTTTCTCCGAGGAAGGCGTGGGCACCATGGTGCATGCGGACTCCTACCGCGAAATCCGTCCCTTGCAGGAGGACGATATACCCGAGCTTCTCTCCATGATAGCTCGCAGTGTGGTGGACTCCAAGCTGGTGGAGCGCACGTACGAGAGCATCCTCGCCAGCTTGCACAGCTACTACGTCTACACTCTGGACGACACGATTGTGGGCTGCGTGGCTCTCTACCCCTACGCTGCGGACAACTGCGCCGAGTTGGGTTGCCTCTTTATCAAGAAAAACTACGAGGGGCACGGCTACGGGCGCGCTATGTGCCGCTTTGTAGAAGAAAAGGCTCGCGCCCTCGGCTTTGAATGGATTTTTGCGCTTTCCCAGAGTGCTGTGGCTTATTTCCGGGATCGCTTGGGCTATGCCGAGCTTCCGCGTGAGGTGTTGCCGGCCGCGCGCCGCGCTCTGCTGGAGGCAAGTGGGCGCGCTTCCGCCGTATTCGGGCACAGGCTGTAGGGAGCGGGGGTCAGATAGGCCGTGAATTGCCTTCAAGGGGGCTGCTCGTTTCCTCCGATGCCGGCTCCGGAATAGGCAAGGGTGCTGTATCTACCGGCGCATTCTCTGTCGGAGTTGTCGGAAGCGGTGTCGGATAGTTCTGCACCTCAGCCGGGGGAAGCTCTTCCGAGGCGGGCGAGCCGGCTGTTTCGGCGGGGGGATTCTTGCCCTTGGAGAAGAGTTCGCGGAAGCTGGCAGACCACTCACTGAGCTTGCCGTAGAGGTCGATGGCAGGAGGGGCTGTTTGGGCTTCTGCCATGTAGCGGTGTACCATTTTCACCATAATCCAGCTGTCTACAAAGGCATATTTGATAGCCCAGGCCATCATGAGGGAGAGGACGAACGCGATGAATCCGTTCCACTCCAGCGCACGGAAAGCAAGACCGAACACCACGAAGAGTAACAGGGTGATGCAGATGACGGAGGCAAACACGACCAGCATAATCCAAGCCGCATTCTTGAGCAGTGCTTTCCAGTTCTGCGCATAGAGGACTACGCCGTCTGCCGCGCTGTGGTAGGCGTTGTTTTCTTTCTTGTAGAATGTGTAGCAAAGGCAGCACTCATCTATGTAGCCGAGAGCCAGCTCTAGGAAGTAGTCGATGAGTTTCTGCACTTTTTCGCCGCCCGGGAGCATGTTGAGCACTCCGCCGGTGAGTCGACCGAGCATGCGCTGAATTTGTTTTACGGATCGGCTTATCAGTTTATCCACTCCGAAGTATACATTGGCGGTGCCGAAGCGCTCCAGAACTATTCGTTTGCCGGTGGAAATGGGCGTTTGCGGAACGCTACTGCTGCGGAAACTTTCAGCAATCACGGCTACATGCCCGGCTTTGGCCATGTAGCCGAGGTAGTGGTTCAGAAAAAAGTTCACAAGGCCGATGCAGCCCAGCCATACCAGAATCAGGATGCCGAACACGCCTTCACTGTTGAACAACAGCGCAATGAGCATCAGCAGTCCTAGCAGCAGGGCATCAATGACAATGTTGAGAATCCCCAGTCCGAGTTTGAGCCAGCAGAAAGAAAGAGTGCGGAAAAATATGGTGTTTGTTGTCATGAGTGTGCTGTGGGGGACGTGTGTCGTGGTAGG
>JAZNTO010000096.1:0-4007 GCA_045591805.1 Akkermansia sp.
GGCTGATGCGCAGGATGGTGCGCGACAGCAGAACGCGCGCGACGAGCGCCGGCGAAACCATGCAGATGTGGGATAAGGTTCGCGCCGGGGAAGAGAAATACATCTTCCCCTTTCAGGAGAAGGCGGATGTGATGTTCAACACGTCGCTGCTCTATGAAATTGCGGTGCTCAAGAAATACGCCTATCCGATGCTCAGCGCAATCGGAACGGATTCGCCGTATTATACGCGCGCACACACGAGCTGTCAAGGAGATATGTTGGGATTTTCTAACCTTTCGCGCGTAGTGCTTGCGCCCGCTTCACGGCGCACACAATCTAGGCCCCGGCTTTGACTTTCTTTTTGCCGTCGGTAAGCCGCCGGCACACGATGTGCAGGAGCGCAGCTGCGACAACGGAAAAGATAATCATGCAAGCCCCCTGTACGAGAAGTGATATTTTGCCGGCGGCAGGTAACCATTTGCGGGTGAGTCCATATATGGCTTCATGGCACACATAGAGCTCCAGCGAGCGCACTCCCACCCATTGCAAAAATACCTGCACTTTTTCGGGGAGGTACTGAATACCCCTCGCCATCTGTGTGCAAAGCCACGGCAGGCAAATGGAAAAGGCCAACCAACCGAAGTACAATGAAAAAGCATTCCATAGAGGCGGAAGCTGAATGTAAGTAAAAATAATGAGTAACCCTGCGGCTACACAGCAGAAAAAGATGCTGTATGTTGTATGCCATTTTCCGGGGCGAAGAAGTTTACACCCGTTCTCTTCCATGTACGGAAGCAGCATGCCCAACAGAAAGGCAGGTGTGCGCGCCAGTGTCCAGGTTACGGTCATGCTGCCAAGGGTGAATATGGAATCGAATACAGTATAGGTGCAGACGATAACTCCGGCTGTACACAGTAGAAAAACGAACAGCAGATTTTTGAGCCTAAGCTTTGCGTTGAGAGTATAAAAGAGCGGGCTCAGCAAATAAAGAATCAACAGCGTGCGTATGTACCACAATCCGAGCCCGCAGACACTCAGATAGTCTCCAACACTATCGAATCCCCTAAATTGCCACCTCAAGATAATTCCTGCAATGATAGCAGCCGGCATGATACGTATAAGCCTGCGCTTGTAAAATGAGAGTAGCGATAGGCCCTTTTCGTTGCATTTTTTCAGCGCATGGTAGAGTCCGAAACCGGAAACAAAGAGAAAGACATCTACTCCCAGAAAACCGAATCGCATACCTGGTATCATCCCATGGTGGAACATCATGATGATGCACATGCACAACCCCATTATCTTACTGCGGTTTTGTGATATCAGCTCGCACATGCGCTTAGTATATCGCATTGTATATGCGATTACATAAATTTTGCGACATTTAATATCAAGGAGTTAGAGCCGGCGTGCGAAGGCCGCTCCGTACTAAATACCCCAAAAAGTACGGAGGCTTCATCCGGCGAGAAATAAATACCGACCCATTTAATACATAGATAGTCAGACGCTTGCACAAAAATACAGGAGCATTATTTTAGGCTTGTAATCGCATATACAATGCGATTACATTTTATTCTGCGGGTCTTCAGTAGTAAGTTGCTGCTCATCAACGCGGAGTAATATCTCCGGATGTGGAAACGAGAAAATGCTTTTGTTCTCCACCTATGGGTAACAAATGCTTTTGTTCTCCATCAGTGGGTGACAAATCGTTTTGTTGACCACTTGGGGGCACAAAGTGGGTAACAAATACCTTTGTTCTCCACCTGTGGGTGACAAATCGTTTTGTTGACCACTTGGGGCATAAAGTGGGTAACAAATACTTTTGTTCTCCACCAGTGGGTGACAAATCGTTTTGTTGACCACTTAGGGCGGTAAAGTGGGCGACAAATTGGCCTGTGGGACAGCGAGATTTTTGGTGTGCCGGGCAGTAGGGGATAAAACAAGCCCCTGCGGCCGGAGCCGAGGGGCTTGTGGTTAAGGGATGTAGCGTGCGACTTAGATCTGGCCGTACAGGGTCTGGCCCTTGGACAGGAGGTCGTCTGCGGCAACCTGAAGGCGCTCGCAGATACCCTGCTCGCCCTTCTTCAGGTAGGAGCGGGGGTCGTAGACCTTCTTGTTGCCCACTTCGCCGTCCACCTTCAGCATGCCGTCGATGTTCTGGCACATGTGCAGAACGATGGGCTTGGAGAAGGCGTACTGGGTGTCGGTGTCGATGTTCATCTTCACCACGCCGTAGGAGATAGCCTCGCGGATGTCGCAGAGGTCGGAGCCGGAGCCGCCGTGGAACACGAGCAGCATGTCCTCGCCGTGCTTGGCCTTCACCACTTCCTGGCCGTCGCGCAGAATCTTGGGAGCCAGCTTCACAGCACCCGGCTTGTACACGCCGTGCACGTTGCCGAAGGTGGCGGCCAGCATGAAGGTGCCGATGCCGTTGAGGGTCTCGTAGGTGAGCAGCATATCCTCGGGGGAGGTGTAGAGCTTCTCGTTGGGGGCGTCGCCGTTGTCCACGCCGTCTTCCTCACCACCCACGACGCCGATCTCGAGCTCGAGAACGATGCCGACCTCAGCGCACTCCTTGAGCATCTGCTGGGAAATCTTGAGGTTCTCAGCCATGGGCAGGGCGGAGGCATCGAGCATGTGGGAGTTGAACAGGGGCTTCAGACCGGCCTCCACGCGGCGCTTGGACTCAGCGATGAGCGGGCGCAGGAAGCTGTCAATCTTATCGGCCTGGCAGTGGTCGGTGTGCAGAGCCACGAGCACGTTGTACTCCTCGGCAAGGCGATGGGTGGCTTCGGCAAGCACGATGGCGCCGATAGCGGAGCTCTTCACAGCGGTGCCGGAGGCGAACTGGCCGCCACCAAGGGACACCTGGATGATACCGTCGGACTTGGCTTCAGCGAAAGCCTTGAGGGCGCCGTTGATAACCTCGATGGTGGTCACGTTCACGGCGGGGTAGGCGTAGCCCTTTTCCTTGGCCGTGTTGAGCATCTTGATGTACTGTTCTTGTGTAGGTACAGGCATGGTACTATTTTATGGGTTGGAATATTCAGGAGCACGCAGAGCGCGCGCTCTGCACGCGGGCATTTTAGCGCGGTATGTTGAAATTAGCAAGCGAAAAATCAGAAAGCCCCGATTTCCTTGTTGGGAACCGGGGCTTTTCTGAAGATTGGGAGTACGAGAGATAGGACTTGAACCTACGACCTCCACCATGTCAAGGTGTTGCTCTACCAACTGAGCTACTCCCGCATAAGGAACTGGGCAGGGATGGATTCGAACCATCGAAATCGTACGATAGCAGATTTACAGTCTGCCCCCTTTGACCGCTCGGGAACCTACCCATTCTTGTTTTTGCAGACCGTGGATACGGTGTGCGGCGGTAATTTACACAAACTCGCGGTGGATTGCAAGTCTTTTTTTGTAAAATCAGCAATTTTTTTGTTTTTTGAGGCCGCGGAGGGCGTAAATGAGGAAGAAAATGCCGATAAAGGCGATGAGCAGGGAGAGGAGCTGACCCTGGGTGATGCCGTGCCAGACGCCGGCGTCCGGTTCCTTGAAGCACTCGCAGGTGATGCGCGCTGCGGCATAGAGGAAAGCGAAGGCGGCAGAGAAAATGCCGGCGGGGGCCTGGCGCCAGAGAAGGCGCATTGTGAGCAGGGCTACGAAGATGAGCAGCCCTTCGCCTGCGGCTTCGAACAGCTGGGAGGGATAGCGCGGGTTCAGGAACTGCCCCAGGGCCTCGCGCGCGGCGTCATTCTCGCGGCAGAGGCGGGAGAGGGTGTCGAAAAAGACTTCGCCGGGCAGGGCCAGGTCGCGCATGCTGCCGCCGGCGGCATGCTCCACGGCGGCCACGGCCTGGATCTGCTGCTGCGGGGCGAGTTCGAAAATCTCCTGCGGAAACTTCATGGCCAGCGGGTTAGCGGCATCGGCCACGCGGCCGTACAGTTCGCCATTGAGGAAGTTGGCCACGCGACCGAAGAACAGGCCGATAGGACTCACAATGGCGACTCCGTCCACCAGTTCGGCAATGGAAA
>JAZNTO010000097.1:0-10813 GCA_045591805.1 Akkermansia sp.
GCTGTGCGGCGTTCGCTCGCTCTTTCGGGCTGCCCCGTGACGGGGTGCCGCAGAGTATACACGAAACGCCGCGCCACGTCAAGCGTATTTTTTGAAAAAATTATTTTTTTCTTGCTTCAAATTTCGCAACACATTGAAAAATGAACGATTAAAAAAGTCATTTTTTTGAAAAGAAAAGGAGCACCTACAGTTTTTTGCCTGCAAATGCTCCGAAAAGGCGAAATAAAGGTTGCACGAAATCAGAAAAGTTGCTTTAAGAAACCGCTTTCGTCCAAATACAACTTAGAGGAACATGTAAAGTGCGATGCCAAGCTGGGTCCGGTGAGGACGATACTATCCTCCGCTCCACTACCTCCCTGTACGCGGAAGCATGGAAGCAAAAGTCCGCGGGTGCGAGGCTGCGCGCCAAGCTGCACTGTACCGTCCGAAAGTTTGAAGATACTGTGCATCATGCTCATAGATACGACTATTCCGTCTGTTGTAGCGTAGCAAGGACGCCAGCGCATATTCGGAGTGGAAATATCCGGACCGTTGCTGAAGTCGAAGAAGGGCATCTGGCGCGGCGGAATAACTTTCAGGAGCAGGCGGCGCATGTGGGCGCTGCCGACTATCTGCGAGATGCGATTCTCAATCACCTCTGTCGCACTTTCGATAAGATGCACAGGGGTACGTGTAATGATTGGCCAAAGCACAGAGAGCACCTGCTCATGCGGCTCGCCATGCCCCACTGTGGTAAGGAGGCGGTGGCGACCTTCCTTGAGGGCGTTCACACGGCGTACCTGCTCCACATTAAGCCAAAGGCGGTGCAGCCGCACGAGGTCTTGCGTTGCGTCCAACAAGAGTCCCAACCACTTTCGCCCGGGCTCAGGACAATTCTCCGGAATCTGGCGACTGATGACTGTGCCCGCAATCTGAAAACCATTCAGCGAGCCACCGGGCCACTGCACGATGGGTCTCCGCCCACGCAGCTCCAACAAGCGCAGCAGCTCCTCACGGCTTCCTCCACCACCGGCTTCCAGACAGGAGGCCGACAACTCACGAAATGCGGACAACACGGAGGCCGAGTTAAAATCCGACAACATCGGCTCGCCCACAGCCACGGTATAGGCATAGGGAAGATGGCGAGGGAGCTTGAAGGGCAAGCTGTAGAAGAACCTGTTGCGGTAGTAGGAGAAAATACTACCCCAGAGGTTATCCATATAAATAGGAATAATCGGGGCGTGTGCCCGGCGGGCAATCATCTCCATACCGCGACGAATCGGGGTGAGACAACCGGTGCGGGTGAGCTGCCCCTCGGGAAAAATACAGATAAGGTCACCATTCTCGATACCCTTGGCCGCTTTCACGATAGCCTCGCGCGGATTCTTGCTGGAGATTGGCAGAGAGTTAAATATTTCCAACAACCACCCCAGAAGTTTTGCCGCCATAAACTCCTCGGCCACAACGAAGCGGATAGGACGAGGACACACCATAGTAAGGAAAAGCGCATCTGCGTATGTGACGTGATTGCATACAATAAGAGCACCTCCCACGGGGGGAATCCTGTCGCCATTGATGACACGGGGACGATAAAAGAACTTCATGCACCAGATACCTACCATGCGGATAAACTCCTGCGGAATGAGACGCAGGGAGGTCACCATGATGAAGGCGCTCAGCAGGAAAAGCACGAGGAATTGATCCCGCGCGCCGGCGCCGTAATTGTTCATGAGCCACATGATGATAACGGCTACAAGCCCCATGAGGTTGTCGATGAGGTTACCGGCTGCAATAATGTTGCCACGGTTGGCGGGATCGCAGTTGTCCTGCAGGAAGGCGTTGAGAGGCACCAGATACGCCGCGCCAAAAGCACCCGTGAGAGTCAGGAATATATTACTTGCCAGACTGTCCACCTCCAGCATGGTAAGCATGAACGTACTGATAGTGATACCAATAGCGCCGAAGGGGATAAGTCCCAGCTCATTCTTACCACGACACAGGAGCGAGGCCACAGCACCACCAATGACCACACCACCGCCAAGCCAAGCCATCAGAATACCACACTGCATGGAGAAATCCACGGAAGGATCCAGAGCCGCCATTTCCTTGGCTATCTGAATAAGAATGAGGAAGAGCGAGCCGGCAAGACTCCAGAAATAGGCAATACCAATCTCGCTGAGTCGCAGCTCGCGATCTTTCCAGAGATACTTCACCTGCACGAAATGCTCGTACAGAAGGCTCCAGCTGAAAGGCTTATGAGGTTTACTGGGATAGCGAGGCAGGAAAAAAGCGCAGACTGACACCACTGCGGCCACCCCCACGAATACCCAAGTGGGGAGTTTCACCGCACTCCAGCCGGCCTCCTGCTCTGCCAAAACAGCCCCCAGCTCTGCATTGTAGGCGTCCAACAGGTAGCTGAACCAGAAGAACACTCCTATCTGAGCCAGCAGCAGCACAAAAACAAGGCTAATTTCGATGATACCTGAGCCGAATCCGATATAGCGCGAGCCAAGCAAATCCTTCACGATACCTTTCTTGGCCGGGCTCAGAATGGTAGCCTGCGTGGCAAACACGGCAAACCAGATAATGGCGGCGCGCATATCGTGCTGGTAGAAGCAGAAGAGCATGCAGCTCATCACTACGATTTGCAGCAAACTCATCACCTGAATGATTCGGGTCTTGCAGAAACAGTCTGCCAACCACCCCACCAGTGGCGAGAACAAAATGTATGGCAGCACAAAAATGGCACCTAGGAAATACTCCAAATCACTCCCGGCCGTACCCCATAGCCACACCCCCAAAGGAATGAGAAGGAACTGCACAGCCTTTTCATTGAAAGCATTGACGGCCTGCACGGCAACAAGCGTCCAGAAACCGCCCCATTCCTTGCGAGACGGCTCTTTGTAGAAATTTTCCGCGTCCTCTTGCATAATCTCTCTGCTCAGTATCTCATACTTTGGCAGATATGCAAGAAAAAAACACCTCCCCGGCTCAGAATGAAACCTAGGAAGGCGTTTTTCTGTGCTTTTGCCGGAAAAATCAAGCAGGATCTACCCAGCGACCGTGCGAACGAATCAGCTCGATAAGGCGTTCCACTGCTTCCTCCTGCGGTATATTAAACTCCACCGGGTTATGCCCCACATAGAGGTTTATCTTGTTGGGAGCCCCACCCACATAGCCGAAATCCGCATCGCTCATCTCCCCCGGGCCATTCACAATACAGCCCATGATAGCGATTTTGACCCCTTTGAGGTGCCCGGTAGCCTTGCGAATGCGGGCAGATGCCTCTTGGATGTTGTAGAGCGTTCGCCCGCACGAGGGACAGGACACATACTCTGTCTTGGAGAGGCGCACCCCGGCAGCCTGCAACACATTAAAACCAAGGTGAGCAGCTTTCACCGGCTCAGTCTCGCGACGAATCAGCACTGCATTGCCGATACCATCGCACAGCAAAGAACCGATATTAAGCCCGCCTGCCATAGGCGCGCTAAGTTGCTCCTCCCCGCCCAGAGTATCCTTCAGCAGGATGCTGTGGCGGGCCGGCACCAAAGCCGCCAGCAGACGGAATGCCTGAGGCACGGGCATCTGCACGCCGTCCCGCACTGTCACCAGCGCGGCAGGAGCCTCCGCCAAAGCAGCCACTTCCTCCGCGTTGCAGGGGTCCACCTCCACCACCCCACAGGTCTCGTACGCCAATTCCGGCATAAAGTCCTTCATCTCAGCCGGATTCAACGCCTCGCAAGCAGCCTGAGGCAGCACCACACGCACCGGCTCGTTCCACCCGAGAGACACTCCGTTCACGGTGAGCAGCTCTGCCTTGCGCTTGCTGTAACAGAAGGGGTCGAAAGGAGGCTCTGCCGCAGGCACCTCCGCGGCGGTGTGTACCACCCCGAGCTGGTAGGGAGCCGCAAGCTCGAAACCGGGCTTCACCTCATACACCGGATCCTCCGTGAGGGAGACTCGCAGCGTGTCGCCTATGCCATCTGCCAGCAGGGAGCCTATACCCGTAGCGCTCTTGATGCGCGCGTCCTCGCCCTCGCCGGCCTCCGTAACCCCTAGGTGGATAGGATAATTCCAATCCGCACCCTCCTCTGCCAGACGTTTCACCAGCAAGCGGTACGCCTGAATCATCACCTTCACATTGGAGGATTTCATGGAGAAAACGAGTTGGTGGTAATTCAGTTCCCGTGCCACACGGGCAAATTCCAGAGCGCTCTCTACCATACCCTCCGGTGTATCGCCATAGCGGTTCAGGATACGGTCGGAAAGCGAGCCATGGTTCGCCCCCAGACGCATAGCGCGGCCGTGCTCTTTGCAAAAAAGTACCAGCGGAGAGAAAGCCTTGCGTACACGCTCCAGCTCCTCCTCATACTCCAAATCCGTATAATCGCGCTCCACAAACTTCTTCTTGTCGATAAAGTTGCCGGGGTTCACACGAATCTTCTCCACCCACTTGGCGGCCTCCATGGCGGCATCGGGTTTGAAGTGGATGTCTGCCACAAGGGGAACTTGGCAACCGGCCGCGCGCAGCTCGCGCGCCACGTGCTCCAGATTGGCAGCGTGCACCTTGGTCTGAGCGGTGAGGCGTATAATCTCGCACCCGGCCTCAGCCAGGGCAAGAGCCTCTTTCACGCAGGCAGCAGTATCCAGCGTAGCAGCGGTAAGCATAGACTGGATGCGGATGGGATTTCCGCCGCCGAGGCCGAGGTTTCCCACCTGGACCTCGCGGGTCAGGCGGCGGTTGTAGCGGAAAAGGTCAGGACAATGCAGGATTGAGCTCATGGCTGTATTCTACGCCTGCAAAAACATTTTTTCAAGTCCAAAGGCACATAATACACTTTTTACTGTTGACTTTTTGCAGAAAAAAAACTAAAGTTTTCCTGAAAAGAAGCTATTTCCAGCCATCATGTCCACCGCCACTAAACAGCTTTCCCTTCTGGCTACGGGAGCTTGTCTGCTCAGCTCCTGCGTGTACCACTCCAACCCCGTACCGGAGATACCCTACACTCCGCGCCGCCAGCCGATCGTGCAGCCCATGCTGCAGCCGGCCATGCCGCAACCAGCTGCTGCTCCTACAACTTGGGGAGGTGCCGTGCAACCGGGTATCCCGCAACAACCGGCCGCCTATGCACCGGCGGTACGGCCGGCGCTTCCGCCCGTGGCAACAGCCCCCGTCGCTCCCGTGCCCCAACCCGCACGCCCGGCAACGCCCGCTACATCCACACACATAACCCAGCCGTTCACTCCGCCGCCGCTCACCCCTGCTCCGGCTGCGCTACAGCCCCCGACAGTGACGCATGTCACACCGCCCGCCCCCGATGCGGCCGGTCAGGCATCCACCCCCACGGATCCCAAGCTTATAACCAACACCGGCCCCATACCCGTAGCCATGCGGGTGGAGGGCGACCCCATCCGTGTCTATAATCCGCTGGATACCACCAAGACCATCCGCATCATCGACCCCAAAACGGGCAAAGTGCACCCGAGCGGCAAGGTGCTGAAGGTGAAAGGCACCAACTTCAAGTTCATCGTCCCCTGAGCTGCGCCATGCCGCCATCCCCTTTCCGCAGCGTTACCATATACGGCCCGGGGCTACTGGGCGGCTCGGTAGCGCTTGCCGTGCGGGATAAGCTACCGGACTGCGAGCTGCGACTCTGGGCGCGGCGTCCGCAACCGCTGGAGCTGGCGCAGCAGCTTGGCATTTCCCATACATACACGGATGCCCGAGAGGCAGCGCGCGGGGCGGAGCTCATCATCTTTGCCACGCCCATCGGCGCGTTTGAAGAGCTGGCACGTCTCATCCTGCCCGCCATAGATCGCAAAGCCCTAGTTACAGATGTCGGCTCTGTGAAAGCCTATGTGCACCGCACTACCGGAGAACTGCTCACCGAACGCGGGCGGATGTTCATAGGCTCGCACCCCATGGCAGGCGCAGAAACACAGGGGCTGGAAAACGCCACCCCCACCCTGCTGCAAGGGGCTACCGTAGCCCTCTCCAACCCACACGATGTACCGGCAGACATGGAGCAGCGTCTGGCAGACTTCTGGCAGGCTCTGGGGTGCCGCCCCTACAGCATGCAACCCCGCCACCACGACCGCGCCGTGGCTCGCATCTCGCACATGCCGCATATCATGGCTGCTCTGGCTGCGCGCAACTCCCTGCCGGGGGACGTCCCTCTGGCAGACCTGCAGCGCTTGGCGGCCGGAGGCTTCCGAGATACCACCCGCGTGTGCTCGGGAGCAGCAAGTATGTGGGCAGATATCCTGTGGGAGAACGATGTCGCCGTGCGCGAAGTGCTCACTAACTGTGTGAACGACCTGCACCGCCTCATATTCCTGCTGGAAGATCAGGATCGTGAGGGTGTGCTCCGCTGGCTCACCGGCGCCAAGGACACACGAGAAACCATTTTGAAAGAAAACTAATTTCCGCAGAGCCTGCTTAGGTCCCCCCTACCCACACCACAAAAAGCATTTTTCTGCGGCAGCAGACACAAAACGCCTCCATTTCTCCTTGCATTGGTAGGAATATCATGTTACCATGCCCGCGCAAGCCTGAACAAGCAGAATATCATGAACAGAGACACCATATGCGTACAAAGCGGTTGGCAGCCCAAAAAGGGTGAAGCCCGGGTGCTGCCTATTTTCCAGTCCACGACCTTTAAGTACGAGACAAGCGACCAGATGGCACGCCTGTTTGATCTGGAGGAAGCCGGCTTCTTCTACACCCGCCTGCAAAACCCCACGAACGAGTGCGTGGCCAAAAAGATAGCGGAGCTGGAGGGCGGCGTAGCTGCCATCCTGACCTCCTCCGGGCAAGCAGCCTCGTTCTACTCCATCTTCAACATCTGCGAAGCCGGGGATCACTTCATCTCCACAAGCGCCATCTACGGCGGCACGTTCAACCTGTTTGCCGTAACATTCAAAAAACTGGGCATCGAGGTCACCTTTGTAGACCAAGACGCCCCGGAGGAAGAAATACAAAAAGCCTTCCGCCCGAACACCAAGTGCGTATTCTCGGAGACTATCTCTAACCCCTCCCTGCAAGTGCTCGACATCCGCAAGATGGCAGACATAGCGCACAAAAACGGGGTGCCGCTCATTGTAGACAACACGTTTGCCACCCCCATGAACTGCCGCCCCTTCGAACACGGAGCGGATATCGTGATGCACTCCACCACTAAATACATGGACGGCCACGCCACCCAGGTGGGCGGCGTCGTGGTGGATAGCGGCAACTTCGACTGGGCCGCGCACGCGGACAAATTCCCCGGCCTCACACAGCCGGACGACTCCTACCACGGGCTCGTGTACACAGAGGCTTTTGGCCGCGGTGCCTACATTACAAAATGTACCGTACAGCTCATGCGCGATCTGGGGTGCATCCCCTCCCCCATGAACGCATTTCTGCTCAACCTTGGTCTGGAAACCCTGCACCTGCGCGTACCTCGCCACTGCGAAAACGCACAAAAAGTGGCAGAGTATCTGGAGCAGCAGCCGGATGTCGCCTGGATAAACTACGCAGGCTTGCCCTCCAACAAATACTACGAGCTCGCTCAGCGGCAGTTCGACTCCGGCCGCACCTGCGGCGTGGTAACCTTCGGCATCAAGGGCGGCCGTGAGCGTGCTATCAAATTCATGGACAGCCTGAAACTCACCTCCATCGTGACCCACGTGGCAGACGCCCGCACTTGCGTGCTGCACCCCGCCAGCCACACCCACCGCCAGCTCAGCGACGAGCAGCTCATCGAGGCGGGTGTCAAGCCGGATCTCATCCGCTTCTCCGTGGGTATCGAGGCCGCAGAGGACATCATCGCCGATCTGCAACAAGCCTTCACCGCCATTCAATAAGCCTCCGGGCAGCCATTCTTACCTAACAAGCCGCAGCGGGAACCCGCTGCGGCTTGTTTGTGGCGGACATTATCAAATATCAAAAACTCAGCCGGCCACTTTTACGGTGGGAGTCACCTGCTTGCGCTCGCCGTTCACAACAACGGTAACGGGTGCCGGGTTGGGCGAGGTGGTGGAGAGGGTATAGGAGGTCACTTTGCCCGCTTTCCACTCCATATCCACGGTTATATTACCGCGTGCGCGGATTCCTTTCACCGAGCCATTGGCCCAAGCAGAAGGTATAGCAGGAAGCAGCTCGATAACCCCGGCGTGGCTCTGCAGGAGCATCTCGCTCATACCGCCGGGCATGCCGAAGGTGCCGTCCATCTGCATGGGAGGATGGTTGCCGAAGAGATTGTCCAGCACGTTATAGCGGATATAGTGCTGCACCATACTGTATGCCTTGTCCGGTTGCTTAAAGCGAGCCCACAGGGCGGTGCGCCAAGGCCAGGTCCAGCTGCGGCGGTTGTCCTTGCCCAAGCCGCGCAATTCCAAGCTCTTCATAGCGGCGGCGGCCAGCTGAGGGGTCTTGTCCATAGAAATGGAGGAACCCGGGAACACTCCGATAAGATGCGAAGTGTGGCGGTGGTTTGCCACCATGTCCGGACGATCCACAATCCACTCCTGCAAGTAGCCATCGCGGCCTATGCGGTCGCCCACCAAGCGGTCGCGCTTGGCTGCTAGTTCGGCGGCCCACTCGGCATCCACCCCCAAGATGGCAGCAGCCTTCACCGTATTGTCGAAAAGCTCGCGGATAAGCTGTTGGTCGTGCGCGCAGCCATCCTCCAGCGGCCCCCACTCGTGCGACCACCCCATGGGACACACCAGAGAGCCTTCTTTGACATCCGCCAACTCCGGATGCTCTTCCACGCGTAACTCCTGCACGGGGGCTTTCTCATGCTTCTGAGTTTGGAGCCCCTTGCCCTGAGCACCTACGGTCTTCAGCTCATCTTCCCAGAAGTGGCAGATATTCTTGAGCATGGGGTAAGCCACCTCGCGCAGGTACTCCATATCCTGTGAGTACAGGTAGCGATCCCATATGTGGAGGGCATACCAGGCATTGACAGGCGGGTTCCACTTAATCCAGCCTCCGCCCCCCCATGGGTTCTGGGAGATGCGTGTTGTCCAGCCTCGCACATGATGCCCGAAGTGCAGCTTGGTGCTCTCGTGCAGGGGTTGCTCCATGGCCTGCACAAAATCGATAAGCGGTTGGTGACATTCTGCCAAGTTTGTGACTTCCGCCCCCCAGTAGCACATCTGGAGGTTGATATTGTTGTGGTAGTCGCAGGCCCAGGGGGCGTGCACCTTGTTGTTCCAGATACCCTGCAGGTTCACGGGCAGGTTACCGGGCTGCGAACCGGATATGAGCACATAGCGCCCGTAGTTGTAGATTAGCTCCTCCAAATCCGGGTCGGCGGGCTGCTGCCCCTTGTCATAGCGTGTGCGGTAGGTGCTCAGGCGCGCATCTGTAGGCGTCGAGGCAGCCTCCGGTTGGGAGGCACCGAAATCCACGCTCATGCGGTTGTAGAATGAGCCGAAATCCTGTACATGAGCCGCCCGAATAGCCTGCAGGGATTTGCCGGATATCGTGCCAAGAACTCGCTCGTTGTGCACGGCGGGATCCGCCCCCTTCCACCCTGCCTCGTAGCTCTCCCGGTAGTCCGTGGCTAGGGTTATGTACACCTCCACTGCATCCGCTCCGTATACAGCAATATAGGGCAGCTGAGACGGGGAAAACCGCGCAAACATGCCATCCCTCTGGCCGCCGTAGCCCACTTGTACGCGCGCATGGGACAGATTCACGCGGTAGGAGCCACCTTTCACTCGCACTTGCATGCGCCCCTCAAAACTCTGGCCATTGGCCAGAGAACCGCGCATGATGAGCGTGTCTCCTCCCACCTGTGTATACTGAACATGATGATAAGGCGCCAGAGCAATACAGGCGGTGATAGCCCCCGGCTTGTCTGCCTTGGCGGTGTAGACCAGTACATCATCCGGCCGACTGGCAAAACAAGAGCGGCGGTGGTTCACCCCGTTTGCTGTGAACTCTGTCACTGCCTCTGCCTGCCGCAAATCCAGCGAGCGGCGGTAATTCTCGGTCTCGCCCATAAAGGCGTAGTTCACATACAAGTTGGCAAAGGGTTGGTAATTGCCAAACTGGTGCCTTCCGGCTCTGGGGCCATAGACGTACCCCTCTCCATTTCTTGGCTCATTCGGCCCGCCACTCCAAAGGCTCACCTCATTGAGCACCACACAGTCCAGCCTGTCGCCGCCATATACAGTGCCTCCTATACGGCCATTACCCACGGGCAGAGTCTGGCTCTCCCAAGTGTCTTTGTTTTTCTTGCCGGGCATGTTGCCGGTAGCATGTGGCCGCACGGTCCAAGGAAGAGGCGTATCCGGCACAACAGCGGGCTGCTTGTACCACAGATGGTCGGTGGCGGTAAACTCCGCTGCGGAGACAACTGCCGCCGCACATAACACTACACATACTCTTGTTAGCATATTTTTCATATATTTTCGGAAAAAATCAGACCGGGAGAAACTCTACTTGCAACGGCACCTCCCCTAGGGTAAGCACCGAGCCGTCCGCTATAGGCACAGGTGAATTGAACATTGACACCTCATTATTATTGACCCTCAATCCATTGGTAGAACCAACATCCGACACCACAACCCCCTGCGGAGCAATTTCTATGCGGGCGTGCGCACGGGAAACGCTCTCATCTTCCAACACAATGCGGCTTGCCTGCGGATCCCGCCCCAGCAGCACGCCCCCCTCCGCAGCCAACTCGCAAAAGGGGATGATATGCTCCCACGGAGAGCCATCTTCCAGAAGCCCGAAGAGCCGCAGCTCCCCCCCGGTAGCCACCACATGTTCCACCCCCAGTCGGCACTTGCAGTCGAACCCGCCGGAAGGCAAGCCTGCTCCCAGTTTCCACTTAGT
>JAZNTO010000098.1:0-8834 GCA_045591805.1 Akkermansia sp.
CGCTTATGTACAAGCATGTTAAAAAAACAAACATTTTATGGCAATCGAAAGGAACAGCGGAGCAAAAATCCTTTTGCTTCCGGCCGCGAAATGTGCTTGACTTACGGTTTCCGAAAGGGGTACTAACATGGACGAAATAACATCACAGGAACAGGCTGCGCTAGCCGTATTGAAAAGCACGAAAGTGAACGTATTAGAAGCTGCTATGGTGGCAAAGGAAGCGCTGGAAGTCGGCCCGGGGCGGATAAAGCGGGCTCGAAAGTGCATCGCCTTAGGCGCGGCGGAGCTACAACGGCAGGAAAAAACTGTGAGTTTTGAAAAAGCCGTAGAAGCAGCTCTAGCGGCGCGCAAGGACAGAAGGCCGCGCACAATATGGGATTTCCGATATTTTGCCCGACGCTTTATAAAGAAATGTAAAGGTTTGGCGCAGAGACGAGTGAGAGCTATTACTTCGGCGGATTGCTCGCACTATATAGAGATAGCTTTTGACACGCCGCGCCAGAAGCAAAAGGCTCGTACGGTGCTCAGCGGCATATTCAGCACCGCTCAGAAAAAGGGGTGGTGCAGCCAGAATCCGGTGGCGGGAGTAGAAGTACCGCGCGTGGTGGAAAAACGCATAGAAATATTGCAACCACTTGAAATCGGACGACTTATTGAAGCAGCAAAAAATTATCGCGGCGGCAGATGTCTGGCTGCAGTCGGCATGATGCTCTATGCCGGAATTCGCCCGTTCGAGGTCGCACGACTCCACTGGGAGCAGGTAGATTCAGAGGGTTGCAGCATCGCCATCCTGCCCCAACACAGCAAAACCGGCGGAGCCAGACTGGTCACTATATATCCGCCATTGCAGCGCCTGTTGGCAAGCTGCGCTACGTCCACCGGACGCATTTGCCCACCACAGTGGCAGCGACATTGGCGTAACTTGCGGCACCTGGCCGGATTCTCCCACTGGGTACCGGATGTTCTCCGTCACACCTTTGCTACCTACCATCTACGCCACTTCCACAGTTACAGCGAGTTGCAATATGAAACCGGCCACCGCGAAAGCTCCCTGCTACGCACTCGCTACATCAACATGTCACAAGTGCAGAATGCAGCGGCTTTCTGGGCGTGACGGAAGCTAAAAATCGACATGCCGCACACAACAGCCTGCCCCTGCGGAGACCATGTGCGGGCCGCAGGGGCAGGAAAGAGCAATCACTTCTGCCAGCCGCCCCCCAACTGGGTGTAGAGGGTGGGGATGCAAGCGGCGTACTGGTAGCGATAGTTGGCGAGCTGTTTCTGAGCGGGGAACAGACGCAACTGATTGTCCAGCACCTCGAAATAGGCAGAGTAGCCTGCCTTGTAGCGCTCTGTGGCGAGCTGCACGGTACGCTCGTACTCAGCCACAGATTGTTCCTGGGCGGCTATAACCTCGCGCAATTTCTCGCGCTGCACCAAGGTACTGGCAACCTCCGCCAAGGCGTTGAGCACAGCTTGCTCGTAGTCTGCCTTGGCAGCCTCGAACGCCTCTTTTTTAGCGGCCTCGTTGGCCGTAAGCTGTCCGGCTTGGAAAAGCGGGCCTGTCAAGTTCGCGCCGATGCCCCAACCATGCTTCTTGCCGAACACGGAGGTACGCAGGTCGGGAGAGGCATAGCCTACCGCGCCGGTAAGGCTGATGGAGGGGAAATAGCTGGCGATAGCAACCCCCACCTCGGCATTGGCCGCGCGAAGAGCCTGCTCTCTGGCACGGATATCCGGGCGGCGGGAAAGCACATCCGCCGGAATACCGGCAGCCACACGCGAGGCATTCATGTACGACTTAAGAGAACCACCGCGAGCAATCTTGCCCGGAACGCGGCCGGCCAGCATGCTGAGCGTATTCTCCAGAGCGGCAATCTGCATCTCCAACGCCGGCGCCTCGGCCTGAGCAGCAGCCAGAGCCGCCTTGGCACTGGAAACCTGTAGCAGGTCTACCACGCCCTCCTTGAGCTGGTCGTTAAAGAGTCTGAGCGTGTCGCTGTAGGAATCTATACTCTCGCGGGTAATACGCAGCTGCTCATCGAGCATGAGGAGCTGGAGATAGCCCGTAGCCACCTGGCGCATGAGAGAAATACGCAGATTGTTGAGTTCCTCCTCCGCTTCCATAGCAGAGGCCTCTGCGCTTTCCACCCCGCGGCGCGTGCGCCCCCAAATATCGAGCTCCCAGCTAGCACTCAGGGCAGCAGAGCCGGGATTGGAGGTCGTGCTGCCTGTGTTGGTGATGTTTGCCCCGCCGGCAGAGTTCATGCCTTTGGAGGTAGAGGCACCATAGCCAAGCCAAGGGAACATAGGAGCTCGGGCAATAGTAACGTACTGCCGAGCCGCCTCCACATTGTGCTGCAGAGCTGCGATGCTGCGATTGTTGGCGTAGACATCGTTGAGCAAGGCCTGAAGATTACCATCTTTCATGACAGCCTGCCAGGGCAGGTCTGCCATGTTGCTACCGCTCATTCCGGCACCGCGGAAAACGGCGGGAACTTCCATCTGCGGCTTTTCCCAGATTGGGCCAAGCGTACAGGCTGTGGTCAACACCACTGCGCCGGCCAAGATAATATGTGCACTTTTTGTCATGTTATTTTAACGGAGTTTAAGAGTTAAGGTTGAAAGTTTTTTTACTGTTGTTTTCTTACACGTGGTCATCGTCTGCATGCTCCACCAGATAACGGCGGGCACCCTCCTCGTCCGGATCTTCGGCCAGTGTCTTTTTCTCGAACTTAATGCGGAAGAGACGCATGATGAAGACGTAGGAACAGGGAATAAGGAACACACCCACCAGAGTAGCCACCGTCATGCCGGCCACCACCACCACACCTATGGCGTTGCGAGCCAAAGCACCGGAACCGCTGGAAAGTACCAAGGGAATACAGCCGAGGATGAAGGCGAGTGAGGTCATGATAATGGGACGCAGACGCAGGTTGGCGGCCACCAGAGTGGCTTCCATAAGCGCTTTACCTCGCTCCATTTCCAAGTTGGCAAACTCAACAATGAGAATGGCATTCTTCGCCGCCAAACCTACGAGCATGATAAGCCCCACCTGCGCATAAAGTGTCAGCTCCAGATTCCACACATACAGTCCCATGTAGGCACCCAGCACAGCAATGGGGACAGTCATGAATACGGAGACGGGCAGAGTCCACTTCTCGTACAAAGCCACAAGGATGAGGAAAGCGAAGAAGCCGGACATGCAGAAGATGGTTCCTAGGCCGGTACTGTTGCGCACCTTGTTCTCTTGGAAAGACATATCCTGGTAGTCCATGCCCACCTTAGTCTTGTCCATGGTCTGCTCGTAGACCTCTTCCATGGCCTCCATGAGCTGGCGGGTGGAGTAGCCGGGCTTGGGCATCACACTGAGCTTGGCGGCGTTGTAACCGTTGTGGTGCATCACGAATTCGGTATCGGCCATATCATCGATACTCACGATGGCATCCAGAGGCACGCGCTCGCCCTTGTTGTTGATGACGAAAAAGCCGTTCATCTGCTCCAGATTGCGGCGGTCTGCGCCGCGAGCCTGCATAAACACCTGCCACTGCTGGCCAAAAGCATTGAAGAAGTTTACAAAGGAAGAGCCGTAGTACGAAGCCAACACGCCATAGGCATCCCCAATATTCACACCATACTTCTGGCACTTAGCGCGATCCAGAGTGAGATACTTCTGCGGCACATCAGCCATCATCATATCCCGGCACATGGCCACCTCCTTGCGAGCTCCGGCAGCACGGTTAAACTTCTGTACCTGCTGGTAAAGGAACTCCACACCTTGGCCTTCCAAATCCGTGAGCACCATACTCACGCCGTTTGCCGTGCCCACACCGGGAATAGCCGGGGGGATAAGCACCATGTTAATGCCGTCCAGCCCGGCTCGGGCGCAGCGGGCAGTGAGGCGCTGCTGTACCTGCTCGGCAGACTCAGAGCGCTCGCTCCAGTCCTTGAGCTGCACGAAAGCAATAGCCGCACCGGGCGTTTGCACCATGTTGAGGATATTGATACCGACCACGGAGGTGAGGTTCTTGATAGCCGGGTCGGGATTATCTGCAGGGCCGGCCAGCGCGTCCTCGAACTTCTTGGCCTCCACCATGGAGCGCTGCAAAGAGTTCTCGGGTTTCATGACAAGAGCCGCCAGCAGGAAGCCCTGGTCCTCGTCCGGCAGGAATGCGCCGGGCACCTTGCTGCTCACCGGCCAAATAGCAGCCCAAAGTAGCAACAAGATTGGCATGGAGATGATAAGCTTGCGAGCCAAACCTCCGCAAATACGGGTATAGACGCTCGCAGTATTGTCGTAGTACCTATTGAATACGCTGAAGAAAGGCTTAGCCACACTGTGGTTGAGTCGGAATACGATGCGGCGTAGCGGATTGGTCGGCATGGTGTTCGATTCCTCCTTGCTCTTGAGCATAAGCGCACAGAGCGCGGGAGAAAGAGTCAAGGCGTTAAAGGCCGAAATCAGCATCGAGATTGCGATAGTGATGGCGAATTGCTTGAAAAGCGTGCCGGTGATACCCTCCAGCATGAGCGAGGGCAGGAACACAGCCGCCAGCACGAATGCAATGGCGATGACCGGGCCGCTCACCTCCTGCATGGCTGCAAAGGAAGCCATGCGCGGGTTGAGCCCCTTCTCGATATGGTGCTGCACGGCTTCCACCACCACGATGGCATCGTCCACCACCAGACCGATAGCCAGCACCATACCCAGCAGGGAAATGGTATTGAGGGTAAAGCCCAGAAGCGGAAACACGCAGAAAGTGGAAATAAGCGATACCGGTACAGCAATGAGCGGAATCACCGTAGCGCGCCAGCTCTGCAAGAACAGGAACACCACCAGAGCCACCAACACAACAGCCTCGATGAAAGTCTGCTTAATCTCCTCTATGGAGTAGCGCACGGAGGTCGTGGTATCCAGCGACACCTGCCCCTCTATACCCGGCGGCAATGCTTTGCCGGCCAGCAGTGCGCTCACGCGGTCGACTGTCTGGATAGCGTTGGAGCCAGGAGACTGGAAAATCACCACACTGGCTGCGGGTTTGCGGTTCAGACGCCCGGTTACAGAGTAGTCCGCCGAGCCCAGCTCGATGGTGGCAATATCCTTGAGATACACCACCTCGTTGCCGCGTTGGCGTACGATAATCTGCTCGAACTGCTCGGGGGTGGAAAGGCGCCCCTCCGTACGAATTGTGACAGTAGTCTCCTGGCCGTCCGGCACGGGATCTGCGCCCACCTTACCGCCGGGGTTGGTGACATTTTGCAGACGGATAGCCCCCTGCACCTCGTTGAGCGAGATACCAAAGTGGGACATCTTGACCGTGTTGAGCCAGATACGAATAGCGTAACGCCCTGCACCGTATACTGTTACTTCACCCACACCGGGTACACGCTTAATCTCGTCCAGCAGTTTCACCTGAGCGTAGTTTGCCAGGTCCACGGAGTCGTACGAGCCATCCGGGGAGGTGAGCGAGTAGAGCATGAGCGGCAGACCGGGCTGCTGGCGGATGGTGATACCTGAGTTGAGCACCTCCGTGGGCACCTGAGACTGAGCCTGCCCATAGCGCATGTTGGTAAGCACCTGGTCCAAATCCGTATCCGAGCCCGGTTCAAAAACAACCTGCAGGTTATACACTCCGTTGTTGGAGGAGACGGAGGTCATGTAGTCCATGTGGTTCACGCCATTCATTTGGCGCTCGATGGGCGTACCGACCGAGTCCGCCACAGCTTGGGCATCTGCGCCCGGGTACACAGCCGTGAGGTTGATAGTGCGTGGGGTAATCTCCGGATACTGCTCCACAGGCAAGTTCACCATACAGACCACACCAAGCATCGTGGTCAGCACGGCGATAACCGTAGCAATAACGGGATGTTTAATGAAATAAGCACTCATTTTGTACTTCCGCTGGAAATGGAGGTTACTCGGGCTTAGCTGTTACCGAGGGAGTGGTGGTCAAGGGCTTGCGATAATCGTAAGCCGCAGGGTTCCTGGCAATCTCCGCAAAGCCGCCTTTCGCCCCGGCCTTCTTCATACTCTGGTTGACATTCGCGTAAATCTGCGCCATCTGGCCGCCTTCCACGATAACGGGTGCATCCAGCGGGTTTTCGTAGCCAATGCTCTTCAGGATAGCGGGCAGATCCTGCGCTCCGCCCTCAGTCGGTCGGGCTGTCACTACCTGCATGGGTATCTTGGCAGAGCCCTCGCCGCTAGGCATCTCCAGCTCAATCTCCTGCCCTAGTATCACGTCGATACCGTGCGGTTGATTATCTGCCCCCACCACATAGATAAAGCGGTGATTCATTGTGGAAAGGATAGCTGCCTTGGGTACAAGAAAAGCATTCTCCACCACACCTACGCGAGCTCGCACCTGCACAGAGGCACCGGAGCGCAAACGAAGCTCGGCATTGGGTATTTCACCGATAAAGTTTACCGTACCGGTGGAAGTATTTACCTCGCTGTCCATGGTCTTCACGACCCCCTTCTCCTTGTACAAAGTCCCGTCCTCGAGTATCACCTCGAACTCAGTGAAAGGAGCATCCATATTTTCTCCGGCCCGGAAGTCGGCCTGTGTTACAATGTCCAGCACATGTTTGCCGGTTACCACGAAGTCCACGCGAATGGGATCGATGGCGCTCATTCGGGTAAGAGTCAGAGCACCGGGTGCTACATGATCGCCCACGCTCACAGTGGAAGCGGAAGCATAGCCATCGAAAGGAGCGCGGATACAGCAGCGATCCAGATTTATCTGCGCGTTTACCAGTGCAGCCTCGGCTTGTTTCACCTGCGCGCGGGCAGCAGCCAAGGCAGCCACAGCGCGCTTCTTGGCGTGCTCAGCATCGGTGAATGTCTTATCCGACACAGAGCCGCTCTTCACCAGCTCCGAAAAGCGCCGGAGATCCTGATCTGCCTGAGCATCTGCCACTTCTGCCTGCAACACCGCTGCCTTGGCTACCTCCAGATTCGCCTGAGCCATATCCACAGCGGCACGGTATGTCACGTCATCGATGTGGAAAAGAGCTTCGCCTTTCTTGCAGGGGGAGCCGTCTATGTAGTCTTTTTGCACGATTCGACCGCTCACCTCAGGCTTAATATCCGCCTGCTCCGTACCGCGCAACTGGCCGAACCATGTCGCATATATCGGCACATTTTGCTGCTGAAGCTTCATGACGGAAACCTGCAGCGGAGGCATGCTCTGCTGCTGTGCAGGTGCCTCCCCACCGAAAAAATCCCGGTGTATCCGCGTCAGCAGACCGGGCTTTCCATCCTCTCCATCTCCGCAACCGGTCAGACCGGCCACCACCACGCCACTCAGGGCTATTGTTGCTATATGCTTTGCGTTCATTGAATTATGCTTAGTAAAATTGTCATTTTATGTTGGCGTACACACGGCGTAAGAGTTCAAAAAGCTGCTGCCGCTCTTCCGGACTCAGGCCATCCATCATCTGCCCGGTTATCGCGGCTATATGTTCGGAGAGTTCATCTCGACACTGGCGAGCTTTCTCCGTGAGGTATGCGTGCTTCACCCGCCCATCGCTACTGTCGAATGCGGTACGCACATACCCCTTTTCTTCCAGACGCTGCAGCAACCCCTTCGCCGTGGTGTGCGACACGTTCAAATACTGCTCCAGCTGCCTCTGCGACAACGGGCCGCCGCCACAGGCCTCCAGATACATCAGCACGCGGCTCTGCGCCGCCGTTACAGGTAAATCCGCACGAAGAGAGAACAGAGTCGACACGCGATCCGTTATCAACTTCATCAGGAATGATATGGCTTGCCCGTTCTGCATTTTCTACGTTCTTTTCAATATGAAGCGTGCTTCATATTACGCCAAAAGTATAACACGCAGCGCCCGAAAGTCAAGAAAAATCGCCAAACTTTTTGCTGTATTTCCGAGCATTTCAACACTCGTTTCCTAAGCGGCGATAGCGGTTAAAAATCTCGTGTGAGCTTGATGCCGAATCCGCAAGCTCTGCCAACATCGACTCTCGCATTTCAATGGCCTGCACCAGTGCTTTTTCGGCGCCTCCGCACTTCAGATCCGAAAAATATCGCACAAAGCGCTCGCCGCCACGCGTGATACACAGGCGCCACCCCTTAAAGGTGTACCCCTGCCCTCGCTCCTGCCCGTATCGGGTTATATGTTTCTCATTTTCCATATCGTTGCGGACTATTTTATGAAGCATGCTTCATTTGTCAAGCTTTTTGTTAAATTAAACAAAATGTTATTTTTTTTAACATTTTGACAAAAGGAGGGCAAGGGAGTATAAGAGAAGAGATGAAAATGCCTAATCCCCCCAACCCCGATGAGCCGAACTACAGCCAAAAGCTTGCCGGAGAGCTAAGCAGCAACGAGAAGCAAATACTGGCAGCCCTGCGCCAGAGCGAGACGGGCGAACTTTCCGCACCGCAGCTGCTATGGCAACTGCGTGAGGCACCTGTGGGGCTTCGGAGAGCTATCCGACTCCTCACGGAGCGAGGCCTCATCCGGCAGAGCCACCCTGCGCAGGAAAGCGGTCGTATTCTCTACCGACTTACCCCCTTGGGGCAGCGACTTCGCTAAAAGAGTGGAGCTGCTGCGCACAGACACGCAGCAGCTCCGATTAGAAACAACCAAGGAAAATCTTTGGTGTGGGGTGGCTCAGGCCTTAGCAGCGCGAGCCTTCTTGATCATGGAAGCCACAGTCTCGGAAGGCTGGGCACCGTTGGAAATCCACTTCTCCACCTTCTCCAGATCCAGGGTGTAGTTCTCACCCTCGGCCATGGGGTTGTATGTACCCACCTGTTCAATGAAGTCGCCATCGCGGCGAACACGGCTGTCAACGACAACAATCTTGT
>JAZNTO010000099.1:0-14257 GCA_045591805.1 Akkermansia sp.
GCCGTTGTTGCGCTGCTGGTAGCCGCCGCCGTTGTTGCCGTAGCCGCCCTGCTGCTGGTAGCCGCCGTTGTTACCGTAGCCACCGCCATTGTTGCCATAGCCGTTGTTGCGTTGCTGGTAGCCGCCGCCGTTGTTGCCATAGTTGCCGCCACCTTGCCCGCCGCCATCGCGGCTGCCAAGCAGCTGCAGATTCTCTGCGATGATGCGTATCTTGCTGCGGCGCTGTCCTGTCTGCTTATCTTCCCACGTATCCATCTGCAGGCGCCCCTCTATGAATACCGGGCGCCCCTTGCTCAGGTACTGTGCTGCTACCTCGCCGGTGCGTCCCCAGCAGGTTACGTCCAGAAAGGTGGTTTCCTCGCGGCGTTCCCCTTCGTTCGGGCCGCTCGATACGCGGTTCACTGCCAAGCGCAGTTCGGTAAGGGAGTTGCCTCGCGGGGTCTGGCGTACCTCCGGGTCGGCCGTGAGGTTGCCGATAAGCATGACTTTGTTTAGATTAGCCATAATAGTGTGTGAGATATAACGTTCCGTGTATAAGAATCCCGCACGCCGGCTCATGCCGCACGGCAGGAAGTATGTTTCGTGCTTATTCTACTCGCCTCTGCCCCCCTTTGGCAAGCAAAAAGATGATTCCGCCGCATCTTTTTGTGCCTTAGCCTGCAAAATTCTCCCCTATGCGCGAGCCTTGCCTTTTTCTATTCTCCGGTTGCGGGGCTTTGATAAGCTGCTTTTTCCGCTCTTTCTTGCGTGTTGCACCATGTAAATCCGCCACAGCGTGGCAGATTTGCATGGTAAGTAAAATGGAACTGGCAAGAACAATCGCGAGCAAAGTAGAGGAGCTTCACCGGGTATTTCCTTGTGTGCTGTTGACCGGCGCCCGCCAGGTGGGGAAATCGACACTGCTGCGGCACCTGCTGCCGGAGGGAATGCAGTATGTGACTCTGGATGATGAGCTGCTGCGGCGTGTGGGGATAGTGGAGCTTTACAGTCTGTCGCAGAGCGAGGCCGCCGGGTATGGAGCCGGAGCAGAGCCGTTCGACCCGGAGCGGATAAAGGCACGCACGGCTGCCCCGGTGTGCGATATCACGAAACTCTACGAGCGTATTTGGCGCGGTGGCTATCCCCGCCTGTACAAGTGCTACAGCCCGGGGTGGTGTTGTGCACGGCCATGGAGCTCCTGCCGCTGGGCAAGGGCTGCTACGCATACCCCATCTCTATGATTTGAGGCCGCTTTCCTCCTTAGTTCAGCTGTACATTTTCCCGTTTGCTGTTGAAGTGGAAGATGACGCCCGTGTGGCGTGTTCCGGCCAAGTCGGCACAGCGTACATGCAGACCATGGGGCAGGAAGTAGGTTTCCTCCGGATCCCAGCGCAGCTCGTATGGGGAGAAGTTGAGCTTGTAGGTACCGATATACTTGTAACTCTCCGGCGTTACCCGGTATATCTCGAAAGTGTAGGTGGTGATAACCTCGTGCTTTACGCCGCTGCGTGTAATGAAGGCTATGGTGTCGCCCTTCGCATTGCTTATCCAGTCCTCCACGCCGCCGTGGCGCAGCTTGCCTTGGTATAGCAGGGTGAGCCCATCGGTGTATCGCCAACTCTCTTTCTCCACGCTTGGCAGGGGGTCGGGCGCATAGCATACCGCCCGTTCGGCGCGGAGCAGCCTGCGGGTTATCTCGTTGCAGGGTTGCAGGCGTTCCCGCGCGGGGGATTCCGCCAGCTCCGGCAGGCCGATGTAGCGGTTGGGGCGGGTGTCCCGGCCGTAATCGTTGCTTTCTGAGCTATCTTCGAAGGCGCAGCAGCTGTCCTCCGGGGTGTGGAAGGAGAATGTTTTGGTGACACGCGTGTTGTTGTGGCGCGTAGCGTAGGTGAGGGTGAGACCTTGCTCTGTCAGCTCCATTTCGTCCGCACAGAGATTCAGCCCTCGTCTCGTGAAGCTGTAGACCCCCACACGCCGGTATTCTGCTCCGGTTCTGCGGAATACGGTGTATACATCCGATACCGCGCCATTGCCGGGCTGTGCTACAAACACCAGCAGGGAGCCGCTCGCATTTGTGAACCAACATGCCTCTGTGGTGTGGCCTGCATGCAGACTCAGCTGCAGCAGGTCTGCCACGCGAGCCGCCGGCAGGGCTTTCTCCCCGTTCCAATAGGCGGCGTTGTCCGGGTTGACTCCGGCAAAAGCCCGGCGCCCTTGCTCGGGGCTTATGCGGCCGTTTATCAGCGCGATTTCCGCTTCCAGTGTGTGGGTTAGGCTGTTGTCGTACCGGGGGTAGCCGGAGGTGCTGTAGTGCAGGAAGTGGGGGGCACTCTCTTCTGCTGCCGGAGCTTGGGGGGACGAGGCGGGCGGGTCGAGCCCCATGTCCGCGGCTTCATGCGGGGCATCATAGGCGCAGAAGGTATCGTGTGCATCAGCAAGGTCGAAGCGTTTTTCCATGCGCAGGCTCCCCCCCGGCGAGGTGGCTACGATGCGCAGCCCGCTGTGCGCAAGCGTTACTTTCTGCCAGCATATGCTAAGGTGGCGCGAGATAAAGTGGTAGGTGCCCGTTTTTTGCCACCCTTCCTCACGGCGGGTAAAGACGGTGAACACATAGTGCTTTGCCCCCACTCCGGGGCGGGCTACAAAGGCCAGCACATCTCCCGCCGCGTTTGTGAACCAGTCTTCCGCGCCGGTGCTGCCGGCAGCGAGGCTCAGCTGCAGCAAGTCTGCTGTTTGGGCTGCGGGCAGGGGCTTCTCACCGCTCCAATACCGGCTGTTTTCCGGCTTGTCTCCCACAGCTATGCGGAGATTTTTCTCCGGGCTGTCCGGGCTTTGCATGAGCTGTGCTTCTGCTTGCAGGGCATGGGTTGTCGGGTTCTCCCAAAGCCGGTAAGGGTGTGCAGCGGCAATGCTGCATGCCAGTGCGGTGCACAGGGTAAAAAGGTGTGTAGGTTTCATGGCGTGTGCCCATTCTACCATGCGGGCAACAAATTGCAAGGCATAAAATGGGGAAGTCTTGTGCCGCGAGGGGGCGGCTATTTGTACTGCTGGCCGCATTCGTGCTTGACACAGCGGTGGGTATGGTGCAATATGGTGCCGTAGGCTATGTATATACCGACCCAAGAGGAGAGATACAGCAAAGTGGCAAGATTCACACTTTTCCTGTGTGTGCTGGTGCCGAGCGGCATTGTGCTCTGGGCCTATGGCAACGAGCAGGATTTGTTGGCCTGCGCCTTTGCCTTTCTGGAGCCCCCGGCATTTCTGCTGCGCGCCGGTGGCTGCAGCAGTGGGGTGGCATTTGTTTTGTCTGCCATGCTGCAGGCCTTTGCATTTTTTCTGATGGCTCGTAGCAAAAAGCTCACCGCCAAGGGCAAGCTCACCCTGGCGGTGACTTGGGGCATGGCGTTTGCGCTGGTGCTGCGGGTGCTGATAGCGTGGCAGTTCTGGGTGGCGGCCGGTGGCGTGCAGACCGCGGGTTAGTGGCCGCTGCGGTTCAGGTAGAAATGCAGCGCGAGTTTCAGCACGGAGGTGCGGTCTATATTGCGCGCGCGGGAGAACATTTCCAAGCGGGAGAACAGTTCGTGGCGGCAGCGGAAGGTTATCATGTGTAAGGCGTTCATGCCGCCAGTATGCCACACCACCCGCCGGCGTACAAGTCTTGTTAGCCGTGAGTAGGATAATAGTTTAGTACTCGCGTAAATCCGCCATCCACTCGCTTACGCTTTGGTAGCGTCCGTCGATGCTTGGCGAGAGCGCTTTGTCTATGCTGGCAAGAAGCTGCGGGTGGTAGATGCTGCTGAGTGCCGGCAGGGAGGCCAGCGGGTCGAGCGTGTCGTACAGCAAGCGCAGGCGCCCGGCGGCCGGGGCTATGCCGGTGAGCAGGTAGTACAGCGTGGCCCCGAATGCATACAAATCTGTCCACGGCCCCAGCCTGCCGCCGTTCTCGCTTTGCTCGGCAGGGCTGTAGCCGGGGGATTCTACCACGGCTCCGGCGGTGTCGGCATCGCGCTCTCGGGCGGCTCCCATATCGATGAGCACGGGGCGGCCTGCACGGGTCACCAGAATGTTGTCCGGCTTTATATCCAGATGCAGGATGTTGCGGGAGTGCATGTAGTCCAGCGCATCCAACACGCGCACCATGAGGGAGTAAAGGTCGTCCTGGGGGATGTGGTTCAGGTGTTTTTTGTAGTCGAGCACCACATCTGCCAGGCTCATGCCGTCTATATACTCCGTTACATAATACGCCGTATTATGCGCCTCGAAGAAGGTGTAGATTTTGACGATATGGGGGTGGTCCAGCGAGGCCAGTAGTCTGACTTCGCGCAGGAAGTTGTACATGGCCCACTCGCAATCCTCTGCCGTGCTGTTCTCCTGGAGTACGACATCCAGCGTGCGGCTGTGCCGCTGGCACAGGGAATGCGGGAAGTTTTCCTTTATCACAACACGGCGGTTCAGCAACTCATCTTCCGCCAGATACGTGACGCCGAATCCTCCCTCGCCTATGCAGCTCAGTAGCCGGTAGCCGTTTATCATGTAGTTTGACGGCAGTTCCTTGGGGGCGGGGCAAATGTCGTCCAGATTCACCGCTGCAAGCTCTTCTTCCGTGGTGAAATTTTGGCTGTTTTGCAAGAAAGTGAAGCCGCTGAGGTTGGGCGACAGGGGTTTGGCGGAGACTTGCGACATGGTGCTTGCAGGGGGGGAGGCGGGAGAAGTCTATGAGCGGTGCGGGGGATTATCCGGGTCTATACCCAGGAAGCGGCAGACGCCGCGGTAGCATACGGGGTAATCCAGCCTGCCATTGGGCAGCACGGGTATGGTGCTCACGGGGATGATTCTGTCCGGCGCCCAACTGGCCGGGTAGCGGGCATTGAGCAGCCCATAGCGCGCCGTGATGAGATCTTGCGGCAGCACTGTTTTGTGCAGGGTGGAAAGCAGCACCAGTATCTCACCGCCGCCGCGCGGATTGGGGGCACCCACTATCGCCAGGCTTCGGCGGGGTGCCATGGGGTCGGCTCCCAGTACGCGGCACAGAGCATCCTCTGCTGCAACATGGGGCACGAGGTCATTCCCTATCTTGCTGAATCTGGCCTTGCGCCCGCTTATGGTGAGCAAGCCTTCGGCATTCAGCTTGCCGACATCTCCCGTGCATACCCAGTCCTCGCCTGAGCTGCTGTTCTGCTCTTCCCGGTGCAGGTAGCGGCTCAGGGTGGTAGGCCCTTTGACCCAGATAAGCCCTGTGGCTGTGGCGGGCAGGAGCTTGTCCGGCTTGTTGAGGTCGCTTATGCGCACGGCTGTACCGGGCAGGGGGGTACCCACGCAGCCGGAAAAACCGGCGGGTATGATATGCGGCGTGCCGGGAGCCGGTGCCGGAGCCGGGGCGCATATCGCAACAGGGGCTGCCAGCTCGGTGAGCGTGTAACACTCGCGCAGCATGAGCCGGTACTCATTCGTCGCCCGTTGTATCAGCGCCGGTGCCGGGCGCCCTCCCGTGAGCAGAAAGTAGCGCAGTGTGGCAAATTGCTCCGCTCGGCCTGCCTCCAGCATGGCCTGAGTTTGCGCCGGGGTGAAGGCGGTGAGCACGGCACTGTAGTTGTGCGCCAGCTCGCACAGGCGGCGCGGCGTGTGCGTGTCCGGGTAGGTTACAATATCCATGCCTTGCAGCAGCGGCAGCAGGAGCCCGCAAAGCAGACCCGGCGTGCGGTGGTACGGCAAGGCGCTCAGCGCGCGCTGCCCGGCTTGGAGCGGCATGCGGCTGCTTAGCTGTATGGCGGCGGCCAGGAGGGCGCGGTGGCTCAGCGACACGGCTTTGCTCTCCCCGCCCGTGCCACTGCTGAAGAGGAGCAGCGCCTCATCTTCCGGTGCGGCGGTGTTGTGCAGGATGCGGCGGGTGAGTAGGTCTGTCTTGCCCAGGTGGATAGCCAGCTCCCGCATGCGCACACTGGCGGTGCTCACCTCTGCCAGCTCGCGCTCTATGTAGAGCAGGTCTCGCTGTGCCGGCCAAGCAAACTGCTGTTGCTTGTGGATAAAGCGCGCTTCGGTTATAAAGCGGTTGATGCCTGTTTGCTCCACTTGCCGGCGAAAACTCTCGGCCGTGCTTTCGTAGTCTATATTCACCGGGGTGATGCCGGCCAGAATACAGGCCAAGTTGGCTATGGCGGCCAGTTTTCCCGGCGGCAGGATGATACCCAGGCGGCGGTTGGAGATGCTGCGGCGCAGCTTGTCGCAGACTATGAGCGAGTAGGCAAGCAGGCGCTTGTAGGAGAGCTGGCTGTCGTCCACTCCGTCCACTATCATGGCGTCCGGGTGGGCAGCCAGACTGTGGAGCAGGGCGTGGGGCAGGGCTTGTTGCAGCGACGGGTGGGCAGAGAGCTGCTCTGCCGAGGCCTCCATCCACGCGCTGCGCACGGCGGCTCCCAGCGCCGGCCCGGGCGGCACGAGCGGCATGAATTGCAGCACGGCGCGGTCGTACGGTGCTTCGGTGGCGATACCTCCCTGCAGGCTGTTCCGGTACATGCCCACATACACCGGCAGGGCGGAAAGCTCGCTGCCATCTGCAAAGGTGAGCATCTTGCCCGGTACATCCGCTATGTTGCCCGGTTGTTGCCCGGGGCGCCCGCACAGCAGCACGACATGCCGCCCCATGGCCAGGCGGTCGCGCACAGGCTTTACCAAATCCTCCCGTGAGCTGCGGTCTATCGCAAACAGAAATCCCGCCGCGCGCGTCTGCGAGAGGTACATCATCACATCCGCATCCGGGCGCAGGGTCGTTTCCACCATCCACACCACGCGGTCTCGGCCGCCCAGCGCATCCTCCAGTGCGCGCAGAGCGGGCAGGTTCATCCTGTTCGGGATTACCAGCGTGGGGGCGGCAGGTATGTGCTTGCTGCCTTCTATGGTGAGATTCTCCATCTTCTACTGCGTGCACAGAGTGTAGCATATCTTTCCGCCGCTTGCAATACCGGAGTTTTGCAGCATGCCTTTAGCACGTCCTCTGTCCCGGTGCGGAAGCCTGCGAGATGCTCTGTGCGGCATGTGGTAGAGAATGTCGGTGTGAGCACGCGCATACTGTTTGACTTCGCGCCGGATATCTGGCATAATGCAGCGCAGATATGGCAGAGCAGAGCAGTTTCGTATTTTTCGGCAGCGACGAGGGCGCAGCAAGCAGTGCCGCGACTAAGTGTGCTGCGGAGCTTTCCGCCGGCGGCGATGGCTGGGGAGACGAGACTATAGACGGCGCCGCTGCCACTGCGGATGAAGCCGTAGAGCTCATTCGCCGTGCTATTTCCGGCCTGCAGATGATGAACATGTTCGGAGGCCGCAAGGTGATATGGCTCAAAGGTGTGAACTTCCTGGCCGATACCCCCTCCGGGGCACGTAGTGAGGCGGTGCAGGAGGCTATGGAGGATTTGCTGGCTGTGCTGGGCAGTATGCCCCCGGAAACCTTTTTTGTGCTCAGCTGTGCCGAAATGGACAAGCGGCGCTCTTTCTTCAAAAAACTGGGCAATGTGGCGCAGGTGAAGGAGTTTACCAAAATAGATATTTCCAAACCCGGCTGGGAAAGCGAGGTGGCAGCCCTTACCGTGCGCATGGCCAAGCCCTTGGGGCTCGCTTTCGACAACGATGCCTTGGACCTCTTCGTGCATCGTGTGAATGAAAGCACGCGCCAGATTGGCAACGAGCTGGCCAAGATAGATGTCTACCTCGGCCCGGAGCGGCGCCGTGTGAGCGTGCAGGATGTCGACCTCCTGGTTGCAGTGTCGCGCAATGGGGTTATCTTCGAAATATCGCGCGCTATCGAGCAGGGCGACTGCCGCTTGGCCGTGCGGCTCATCAACGAGCAACTCGAGCATGGCGAAGCCGCCGTCACCATCATGCGGGCGGCCATTGTACCCACCGTGCGCAACCGCTTCTGTGCTCGCCTGCTCATGGATTCCTTCGGTATCGAGGCTTCCAACTACCGCGCTTTCGAGAGCGCTCTGGGCAAGCTGCTGCCCTCCGACAGGAAGATTCTCCCACTCAAAAAAGACGGCACTCCCAACGCTTATTCCCTCTTCAACGCCGCTCGAACTTGCGGCAAGCTCTCCCTCAAAAAAGCTCGCGCAGATCTCTGCGCCTGCGCTACGGCAGATCGTCAGCTCGTCTCCACACAGCTGGACGACCGCGATATCCTGCACAAGCTTATAGTTTCTATCACCGCCTGAGCGAGTTAGCACACGCGCAAATATAAGCGGAGTACGCTTTTTGGGAGGGAGATGGAGAATTTGCTTTACACTGGCTTATTTTTTTGGTAGAAAAAGGGCACTATGAGTAACTCATATGATCCTAATACTGCCGGGATGTTCACTTTGGCGAAAGAATTGTACGTCAAAGGCTGGACGGATTGGTCTTCTCGAGCCACAAGAAGAGAATATTGGCTGGGTGGGCTTGGTATAGGCCTGTTATGTATCCCGTTTTGGGTGCTGCTTTTCTTGAGCTTTAATCCGGAAGCGGCAATGGAGGCTGCAATGCGCAATCCGGATAGCGTGGACCCTTTAGCTATCATCAGCCCTCTCACTTGGATATTGCTGATTCTTATGGCACTTCTGCTCTTTGTTCCGGGAATCGGCAATCAGGTTCGCCGCCTGCACGATATTGGCCGTAGCGGCTGGTGGGTGCTGCTGTTTGTTGTCCTTTCTCAGATTCCTTTTGTAGGTATGGCTATCAGCATCTGGCAGCTGGTATGGTACTGCACGGACTCGGAGCCGGCCACTAACAAGTGGGGCGCTTCTCCCAAGTACAAGGTCTAAAAGTACAATCTACGGATCTACAATCTACAAACTAAAAGTACGGCGGGCCTCTGCCCCGCGGGAATCGGAAGGCCGGGTTGCTCCACGCATCCCGGCTTTTTCCGGAGCACAAGCGGGTTAGAGTCCCGCGAGCCGCATGCTCGCCTAGCTTATACTTGGTAGATTGTAGATTGTAGATTGTCCGGCCGTAGCCGAGCTTCGCCTACTTCGGCCTTCGGAATTCGACCTTCGTACTTTGATATGCGCATGCCACGGGCGGGGGTTGACATCCTACGCGCGTGCGCTATAATAGGCGCATGAGCGAAACTGATAAAGATTTGGAAAAAGAAATGCCGGAGGAAGCTGCTTGCGGGGAATCCTGCGATTGCCCTGAGCCGGAATTCCCGGAGCAGGAGGGTGCCCAAGCAGCGGAGGCCGCCGCCGAAAGCGAGCAGGAAACCCCTGTGGATGAGCTGCAGAAATGGCGCGAGCTCGCTATGCGTACCGCCGCAGAGTACGACAACTACCGCAAGCGCTGCGTGAAAGATCGCGAGGAGTTCACCCGCTATGCCACGCGCGGCCTGCTGGAGGAGTTGCTGCCGGTGGTGGACAATTTCGAGATGGGCATGATGATGGCCGGTCAAGATACCTCGTCCATGATTTACATTGGTATGAGCATGGTGCAGAAGCAGCTCAATGACTTCTTGGCAGCCCAAGGGGTGGAGCCCATCCCCACGGAGGCGGGGCAGATGTTCGACCACAATATCCACGAGGCTATCCAGAGCGAGCCCTCCGATAAGCCGGAGGGGTCCATCATCCGCATTCTGCGCCGTGGTTACAACCTGAAGGGGCGCCTGCTCCGCCCGGTGAATGTGGTGGTGGCCGCCGCTCCGGAAGCAGAACAACCCGCAGAATAAGCATTCACCATCTTTCCGACCATGGCAAACGACTATTACAGCGTGCTGGGCGTAGACAAGGGGGCGGACGACGCCACCATCAAAAAAGCCTACCGCAAGCTCGCTATGCAATACCACCCGGACCGCAACCCGGACGATAAGGCGGCCGAGGAGAAGTTCAAGGAGGTGGGCGAGGCCTACGAGGTGCTCAGCAACCCGGAAAAGCGTGCCGCGTATGACCGCCTGGGCCACGAGGCTTTCAAGAATGGCGGTATGGGGGGCGCCGGCGGTGCCGGCGGCTTCGGCGGTTTTACAGACCCCATGGACATCTTTGCCCAGTTCTTCGGCGGTATGGGCGGCTTCGGCGGGTTTGGCGGCGGCCGCCGCCAGGCAGATCCGCGCCAACCCGGCTCGGATATCCGCTACGACTTGGAGATAACGCTGGAGGAGGCAGCCCACGGCTGCGACAAGACGCTGGAGATAGAGCACATGGTGCCCTGCGATGCCTGCGGTGCCACCGGCTCCAAGGATGGCAAGGCCGGCTTCAAAACATGCCCGACCTGCCACGGCAGCGGTGTTGTGACCCGCCAGAGCGGCTTCTTTGTGCAGCAGAGCACCTGCCCGAGCTGCCACGGCGCCGGGCAGACTATCACCAACTCCTGTTCCAAGTGCCGCGGCGAGGGGCGCGTGAATAAGGACGTGACCGTCACTCTGCACATACCCGCCGGGGTGGATACGGGGACGCGTATTCGCTCCACAGGCAATGGCGATGCCGGCTTGCACGGCGGCGAGGCGGGAGACCTCTACGTGTTCCTGGAGGTAGCCGAGCACGAGATTTTCGAACGCCGTGGGCTGGATCTCTACATTTCTATGCCGGTGAGCCTGCTGGATGCCGCGCGCGGGGGCACCATCTCGGTGCCGACGCTGGATGGCGAATCCAAGCTCAAGATACCCGCCGGTACCATGGGCGGCACCACCTTCCGCGTGCGCGGTAAGGGCATGCCGGCTCTGCGAGGCAGCGGGCGCGGAGACCTCATGGTGGAGATTATGGTGGAAACTCCCACCGGGCTGAACTCTAAGCAGCTCAAGGCTCTGGAGAACTTCTGTGATACGCTGGGCGATGCCAACCAGCCCGAAGTGCGCGATTTTAACAAGCGCGCCGCCAAGTATCTGAAGTAAGCCCTGCGCGCCGCCTATGCACCGCTGCTACTTGCCACATGCCGATTTCGCAGCCGGAACTCTCTGCATAGAGGGGGAGGAGGCGCACCACGCACTGCGTGTGATGCGCCTGCGCGCCGGGGATGTGTGCGAGCTGTTCGACGGCGCGGGGCAGGCGGCTCGTGTGCAGGTGCAGAGCGGCCACGGCAGCAGCATGCAGGTGCGGGTGCTGGAGATGCTCCCCCCCATGCCCCCGGTGGCAGCTGTGACTCTGGCTCTCGCCGTGCCCAAGGGCAACAACATGGACCTCATCGTCCAAAAAGCCGTGGAGATGGGGGTGAGCCGCATTGTCCCGCTTATGACGGAGCGCACCATCGTGCGCCTCAGCGGCAAAGACGCCGCCGCCAAGGCGGAAAAATGGCGCCGCACAGTGCTGGAGGCCTGCAAGCAGTGTGGCGTGAACTCCCTGCCCGTGGTGGAGGAGCCGCAAGCATACAAGGCGTTCCTGCAGCGCAGCGACCTGCCGCAGCACAAGCTCCAATGCGCCATAGTGCCGCATGCCCGCCCGCTGCGCGAGGTGCTGGAGGCCGGGCGTGCTGCCGGCGCGCGCGGCTGTGTGCTGCTCATCGGCCCGGAGGGGGATTTCTCCCCGGCAGAGTATGCTGCGGGAGAGGCCGCAGGCTACACACCCACGGGGCTTGGCCCCATCATCCTGCGGGTGGAAACCGCCGTGTTTCTGGCAGTGGCGGCCGCTCGCTATGCGCTGGACTAAGCTCCCGGCGCCGCCAATTTTATGACCATACGCACTCTTTTGATGACGGCACTCTGTGTCCTGCCGGGCACAGCAGTGGTACATGCTGCGCAGGCTGCTACGGCAGCTGTGGCCCCCGCGAACGAGGCAGAGCACCCCTACTTTGCAGACATGCCCTACCCGGCGTGGTCTCGCCTCACGCCGGCTCAGGCGCTTCTGGATGCCCCCGTGGCCATGCAGCTGGCAGAGGCGCGCCTGGAGGCCATACGCTCCTTGCACCCGGAGCAGATGAACTTTGACAACACCTTCGTAGCACTTGCCGAAGCCACGCGCGAGCTGGAGAAGGTCACAGACTATCTGCGTACACTCGCCTCCACCATGGACTCCCCGGCGGTGCGCGAGGCACAGGCCGTCCTCTTGCCGGAGCTGAATCGCTTTTACTCCGCCATAACAGCAGATACCCGTATCTGGCAGGTGCTGCGCACGGCGGCAGAGCAGCCTTGGGTAGCACAGCTCAGCCCCCAGAAAAAGATGCTGCTGCAGCAGACTCTGGATAGCTTCCGCGACAACGGCGCCGACCTGCCGCCCGACAAAAAAGCACGCAAGGCTCAGATAGAGCAGGAGCTCTCCGAGCTGACCCTCAAATTCGCCAAAAATGTGCTGGATTCCACCAACGCCTGGCAACATATCGTCACAGATAAAACACAGCTCGCCGGCATGAGCGACAACTGGTTGGCCGCCGCAGCCGCAGACGCCGCAGAACACGGATTCGGCACGCCGGAGGCTCCCGCTTGGCGCATATCGCTGAAAGCCGGCAGCGCCGGCTCTGTGCTGCGAGACTGCTCTGTGGAGGCCACTCGCCGCCTCTGCTGGGAGGCCCAGGCAAACATCGGCAAAGGGGGCGAGTACGACAACGCCGCCACCGTAGCCCGGGTTATGCAGCTGCGCCACGAGCTGGCCCGCCTGCTCGGCTTCAATACCTATGCGGATTATAAAACGCGCAATCGCATGGTGAGCAGCGGTGCAGCGGCCATGGGATTTGTGGATGGTATGTTGGAGCGCCTCACCCCCACTTTCCGCGCAGAATGCGCCGAGCTGCTGGCCTACGCCAACACCTGCCGCCGCGAGCAAGCCACCACCCTGGCTCCCTGGAACCTGCGCTACTACATGAACGAGTACACGCAGCAAAAATGCGCCTTCGACCCCGAGAGCGTGCGCCCCTACTTCGCCTGCGACAACGTGCTGGCCGGCATGTTCGGCATCGCCTCACGCCTCTACAACATCTCCATAGCGGAGCTGCCCACCATCTGCCTGCAACCCGGGGAGTCCTGCCCCGCAGGCAAAGTGGAGGTCTGGCACCCGGAGGTGCGCATGTTCACCATCTCCGACAAAGCTACAGGTGCCCACCTCGGCTCGTTCTACCTGGACCTCTACCCCCGCCCCGGCAAGCGCGCCGGCGCCTGGATGTCCCCCCTGCGTGCCGGTGCACCCGGCGAGAACGGCGCACCCCATGCCCCGCACCTCGGCGCCATCACCACAAACTTCACCCGCCCCGTGGGCGATAACCCCGCCCTCTTCAACCACGTGGAGGTAGAAACCATCTTCCACGAGTTCGGCCACATGCTCCACGCCATGCTCACCGACACAGAGCTCGCCGCGCACTGGAGCTCCTCCATCGCCTGGGACTTCATCGAGCTGCCCAGCATCATCAACGAAAACTGGACCTGGGAACCCCAAGCTCTCGCACTCTATGCCCGCCACTACGAAACCGGCGAGCCCATGCCGGACGAGCTGGTAGAGCGCCTCAATGCCAGCCGCTACTTCCTGCCCGCCATGGTCAACATGCGCCAATTCTGCCTCGCCAAGCTCGATTTGGAGATGCACACCAACTACGCCTCCCGCTTTGCCGGGCGAGATATCGACACCGCCTCCGCTGAGCTGCTGGCCCCCTGGCAGATGCCCTCCGGCGTGGACGAGCCCTCCTACATGCGCCGCCTCTCCCACTGTATCAACGGCGCCTATGCCGCCGGCTACTACTCCTACCAGTGGGCAGATGTCCTGGTGGCAGATGCCTACCAACGCTTCAAAAAAGAAGGCATCCTCAACCCCGCGCCCGCAGCCGCCTTCCGAAAGGCCGTCCTCTCTGTCGGCGGAAGCAAACCCGCCGCCGATGCCTACCGCGACTTCCTCGGCCGCGACCCCGACCCGGACGCCTTCCTCAAAGCCACCGGAATCGCCAAATAAGTGCCGCCTCCCATCATTGAGCTTGCACCGCAAGCTCAATCTCGCTGGTTGCCGCAAGGCGACCAATCTCGCTTTTGGCGGCACGCCAAAAATCTCACTGCACGCGGAGCGTGCAATCTCGTTTGCACAAATAGCGAGATTCCGCCCTGTCGTGCGGAGCGAGATAGGGAGCTATCGCCCCCTGCGAGATTGCGGCATTTGCCGCAGCGATATTGCTCCGCCGGGCGGAGCAGTAACTTCCCCTCCCACACTGAGCCGGAACGGCTCAATCTCGCTGGTTGCCGCAAGGCGGCCAATCTCGCTTTTGGCGGCACGCCAAAAATCTCACTGCGCGCGGAGCGTGCAATCTCGTTTTCACAAATAGCGAGATTCCGCCCTGTCGTGCGGAGCGAGATAGGGAGCTATCGCCCCCTGCGAGATTGCGGCATTTGCCGCAGCGATATTGCTCCGCCGGGCGGAGCAGT
>JAZNTO010000100.1:0-23552 GCA_045591805.1 Akkermansia sp.
GACCGCTTGGCCTCCGACTTTGTGTGTTTTCCTCGGGCTGGGTGGGAGCTGTTTTTGGGAGCCGGTGAATTTGCAGGACTCTGCCTGTTGCGGTGAGCTTGGGGCGAGCAGGTGGCGGCGGTTTCGGCAGTTGCAGCAAGAGGCAAGCCCCCGCAGCATGCAGGAGCAGAGAGAGCAGTACGCAGAACGCCGCTAGCTGCGCCCGCTTTTTCTGCTCCCTGTGCTCCGAATTCTGCATGTCCCTTATATCAAACACCAGCGTGCGCTGTGGCGCAAGTTTTTATTGCGTCTTGCCGCTGCTTAAGTCGCGGAGTGCTTTCTCCACGCCTTTCCCGTATGCGGGGTGGCAAGCGTAGCAGTGCTTGATATGTCGCTCTATAATGGCGGCCGGAACCTCGGCCAATGCGGCTGCTGTGTTGGCGAAGAGTAGACGGCGTTTCTCGGCTGGCATGAGCTCGAATAGGGCTCGAGGCTGTGCAAAGTAGTCCTCTGTTGTTTCGGCAAAGGAGTAGTGATTACCGGCTCCGTCCACGGCGAAGGGCGGCTCTGCGAAATTCGGCTGCTCGCGCCATTCTCCGGAGCTGTTGGGCTCGTAGGTGGGGGTAGCTCCCAAGTTGTCGTCGAAACGCATGAGTCCGTCTCGGTGGTAGCTATGGAATGGACAGCGCGGGCGGTTAATGGGCAGCATGTCGTGGTTGACTCCCAAGCGGTAACGCTGTGCATCTCCATAGGCAAAGAGGCGTCCCTGGAGCATTTTGTCCGGGGAGAAGCCAATGCCCGGTACGATGTTGGCCGGAGAGAATGCGGCCTGCTCTACCTCGGCAAAGTAATTTTGCGGATTGCGGTTGAGCTCTAGCTCTCCAACTTCGATGAGTGGAAAATCGCAGTGAGGCCAGACTTTTGTGAGGTCGAAGGGGTTGTAGGGGAAGGCCTCAGCCTGCTTTTGGCTCATAATCTGGACGCAGAATGTCCACTTTGGGAAGTCTCCGGCCTGTATGGCCTCGAAGAGGTCTTGCCCGGCGCTGTCCGGATTTTGGGCGTTGAGCTTGTTTGCCTCGGCATCGCTCAGGCAGCGGATTCCCTGCTGGCTGATGAAGTGGAACTTGCACCACACGCGTTCGCCTTTCGCGTTGACGAAGGAGTACGTGTGGCTGCCGAAGCCGTGCATATGCCGGAAATCGCTTGGTATACCACGGTCGCTCATTGTGATGGTGACTTGGTGGAAGCTCTCCGGCAGGCCGGTCCAGAAATCCCACTTGGCAGCATCGCTGCGCCGGCCTGTCTGCGGGTGGCGATGGAGGGCGTGGTTGAGATCCGGGAACTTGAGAGGGTCTCGGATGAAGAATACGGGCGTGTTGTTGCCTACCATATCCCAGTTTCCTTCCTCGGTGTAGAACTTCAGGGCAAAGCCGCGTATGTCGCGATCTGCATCTGCAAAACCGCGTTCGCCTGCTGCAGTGGAGAAACGCGCAAAGATGGGCGTAACTTTGCCGACCTCGGAAAATAGGGCGGCTCGTGTGTAGCGGGTGATATCGTGGGTGACGGTGAACTTGCCGTGTGCCCCCCACCCTTTGGCGTGCATGCGACGCTCCGGGAGCACCTCGCGGTTCATGTGCGCGGTTTTTTCCAAGTGCCACACGTCCTGCAGCAGTAGGGGACCGCGGGCTCCGGCTGTTTGACTTCTTGTGTTGTCCGCTACCGGCATGCCGGCAGCTGTGGTGAGTTTATGCGGGTTGCTCATAGTGCATCCAGCATAAAGCTACTACCCTTTTTTCGCAAGTCGTTAGTGCTAACTGTTTACTATTGTTTTTCGGCAGCGGCCTATGCCGATGACGATGAGTGCCAGCAAAGCCAACGCTCCGGTGAGGATGGCAATCCTTGCCGGGTAGGGATTATTCTGCTCAACGATTAGAGAATAATTGTATACGTCTGCTTTTTCGTTTAAGCGTATCTTGGTGGCATCCAACGCAATGCCGGGGAGCACAAAGATATCCGTAATGGGCGAAATCCCGTATGTGAGGGTTATTTTTGTGTTTTCGCCATCGCATTCTATGGCAACATTCAAATCCTTGCCACTGGCTCGGGGGGCAGATACGGTGCCTTGCTCGTTCAGCGTCCAAGTGACGGGTAGTTCTCCCTTGCGGGCGGTGTAAGTATAGGTGTTTCCTTCGACTTTGAGGGTACACACTTTATTGTTGGTCAGCATGTTGCTAGGCTCCATATTTAACCCCCACCAGTAGCGGGATTGGTTGACGAGGTAGTATACATCGTCCAGCCGGAGGAGTTCCTTGTTTGCCGGGGTGGCGGCGAAAGTGCAAGTGAGCCGCCAGCTGCAATCCTGCACATAGTGGGCTTCCGCCAGTTCTGTTTCGAGCCGTGTGTTAAGTGCCGCACCTGTCTCGGCGGTGACCCGGGAGGCCAGCGCCAAGCATGCGATGATAGAGATTTTCATTATTCCGGAGAGACTGTGGAACATATGTGTTCTCCTTTCTGTCACTGTATTGTAGCAAAACAGGGAGTATATGTCCAGCTGTTTTTGGCTCTTTGCTGTGTTAGTTTTTTGTGAATGCAAAAAAAGCGTTTCCGCCCCGGCCGATGGGCGAGGGGCGGAAATGTGTTTGAACCGGACGCTTAGGGCTTATTTCTCTGTCACGGGGATGAGTGAGATACCCCAAGACTGGTGCTCGCCAATGTAAGGTTGCTCGATGATGAAGGTGTTGTCTCCTGCCTGCAGCTCGATTTCGATGGGCTTTTGTATCCACCAGATTTCCTCCGGGTCGAGGGGCTTTTCAAAGTTCCATGCGTTGCCGGGATGGCTGTTTTGGCCGGCGAGTCTGTAGCACCGTGGATTTTTGATTTCCGAGCCATTGAGCCAGATACGGGTGTTGCAGCGGGACCACTCGCCGTTTTGGGGAATGCCGGTCCAGCGGCGGTTGGAGCGAGCCGGGGCATCGAAGCCTACCATGAACTTCTGCTTGCCGGCTTTTTGGGCGTGGATGGTGGTAATGGCCCAGATCGTTTGCCCCGGTTTGGCGGTGGGGAAGATGCCCAAGTACCCCGTGTCCGGTCGGGTGCGGAAGTATAGGTTGGCACCGTGCGCCCGGCGGGTGCTCAGCTCAGAGAATTGCCCGGCGAGGACTTTTTCGCGAATGTCCGCTGCATGTGCTGTGGGGTGTGGGTCTATTAGAAGCCAATTTACAGAGGATTCTAGCCACACGGGAAAGCTTTCTCCGGCAAACTGTGTTTTGCGCAAGGCCTGCATGCGCTGCTCAAAGAGGGCGTATGCACGGTGGCTCTCCGTGTCCGGTGCGGACAGTTCTAGCGGTATGTGGTCTCCGTCTGCGCCGCCACCCTTCCAAGCGCGCTCGGCCATGGACATCATACCCGGCCACATACCGCACATGCCGGGTATGTGGCTCTTGTTGTCCACTCTCCCATCCGGCCAGATGCATAAGATAGAGCCCAGTTTTTTCTCGTCTCCTGCAGCGGAGCCACAGGGACGCATAAAGAAGTAGCGGCGTACCAATAGTGCGGGATCCAGCAGGTTGGCATAGCCTATGGTAGAGTCGAAAGCTTTGCGCCGGATGCGCTCCGGGCGAATGGACTTTGCAACCATGTCCGCACCTTCGCCCCAGCGCTGCTCGATAGAGCTTTCGCCCACCGGCAGGTCGCGGCTACTAGCCCACTGCATGGGGGTGCGTCCGTGGCTCTGTAGTTTTTGGGTCACGAAGTCTACGAATTGCGCTGCATTCGGTATGCGTACTTCATCTGCACCGAAGTGGACGATGGGGCAGACATCCGCCGGGATTTCTCCGCAGAACTCGTCTAGGAGCTCGCCTACTATTTTCATACCCTGTGGGGTGTGCATCTTGAAGCCGAAAGCTCGCTCGAAGTATGCGCTATGCCCGGGCATGTCCAGCTCGGGGATGATGGTGATACCGCGCTCCGCGGCGTAGGCAAACAGCTCACGAATTTGCTCGTAGCTGTAGGTATCGTTTTTGTCGCGCGTGCGGTGACGTGGGTCATTGAGCTGCGGGTAGCTCTTGCTCTCTATATGCCAAGCCGGGTAATCTGTGAGGTGCCAGTGGAAAAGGTTTACTTTCAGCTGGGCAGCTAGGGATAGTTCTTTTTTGAGGCGTTCTATGCTGCGGAAGTTTCGCCCGCAGTCCTGCATGTATCCGCGGTAGCGGAAGGCCGGCCAGTCTTCAATATAGCAGTAGGGGAGCTTTCCGTTGCCGGTGGCGAGCATTTGCAGTAGGGTGCGGAAGCCGTTGTGCAGCCCGGCTTTTGTGGCGGCGGATATGTGTACGCCTTTTGCATCTATTCTCAGGCGGTAGCCCTCTGCTGCATGTTCCCAATTCTGTAAATCCGGGCGTAGTTCGCAGTTCACATCGAACTGACCTTTGGCGGCTTGCTTGCTCTGTATGTAGTCTTCCTTCGCTACTTGTACTAACCGCACCACATCTCCCATCGGGCGTGGAGCCAGTCCCTGCACATTCAGCTCACCGTTTTGCCACTCAACTTTTTGCGGGAATGGCAGCAGAGATACGCGGGCTGTTTCTTCAAGCTGCAAATCGTGCGGGGAGACCCAAGTGTCGGCAGTAGCCGGGGCTGGAACGGTTGTATCGAGGTTTATTGCCAGCGCTGTAGCAGAGCTTAGGATGCAGGCGGTTTTCAGAAGGATATTCCTGAACATGCTTTATCCATTACCCCAAAAGGGATGCTATGTCAAGTTAAAACAGTATGGTGCTGCGAAAAAGGCTTGCCAAGCTGCGCCTTGGGCTGTATGCTGGGGGAGTGAACATTTTTTCCACCTGTTGGAACAGCGCCCGCCATACAGATGGTGGGGCTATGTGCGATGAGATTCGTGAGTTGGGGTTCGAGGCTATCGAAGCCTCGCACGGGCTTTCGCTATCTCTGATGCCGGGGCTTATGACAGCGGTGGATGAGAAACGCATACGCGTGGTGGGGGTGCACAATTTTTGCCCGGCTCCCATAGATGTACAGGGAGATGCTCCGGATGCCTACCGCTTTACTTCCCACCGGCCGGAGGAGCGGGAGCGAGCCATGCGGCTGAGTATGGAGACGCTGCTGGTGGCTGCCCGATTGGAGGCTCGTTATGTGGTGCTGCACTTGGGAGAGGTGGAACTCTTCCGAGGGCATGAGTGTACGCGTACTTTGCAGCGAATGGTGCGACAAGGGCTGGGCGGAACAATGGAATATGCCCGGCAGAAAGGAGAGTATGTGCGCCGCCGTGCCAAGTTGGCTCCTCTGTACTATGCCCGTGCCTGCGAGGCTCTTCGCAAACTGGCAGACAAGGCTAAGGCGCTTAACCTTGTGTTGGGCGTGGAGGGACGCAGTCATTTTGAGCAAGTACCGGGCGAGTGGGAAATGCCGAGTTTGCTGGCGGAGTTTGCAGACAATCCGCATGTGCGCTATTGGCACGATTTCGGACATATTCAGCGCAAGCAAAATCTGCTGCTATTGAATCATAATCAATACCTGCACCGGCTGAAGCCCTATCTGTATGGTGCGCATGTGAACGATGTGCAGTGGCCGCAGCGCGACCACCGTGCGCCATTCCAAGGGGGGGATGTGGATTTTGATACCCTGTTACCTCGTTATTTCACGCATGATATGCCGCTTACCTGGGAACTTTCTCCCTCTGTGACCCGCGAGGCGATACTGGCTGCGAAAGTTCGCTGGGATGCCTTGCATGACTCTCTGCCGCAACCATGAACGAGTTGAGACAACTAGTTGCGCAGCTGGTGGAGCTGCACGGCGCAAGGTTACTCCATCTGTGTGTGTGCGGTTCGCGGGCTTTTGGCTATGCTTCTCCGCATAGCGACTACGATGTACGCTTCATATATGCTTTTCCCATAGCTCGCTATTTTGCGCTGACTCCACCGCCGGAGGAGTTGCATCTGGAGGGGGCTGATGCTGTGGGATATGAGCTGGGCAAGTTCCTGCGCATTGCTCACAAAAATGGCTGGAATGCGTTGGAGATGTTGCATGCTCCGGTCTGGTACTCACACCCATGTGTGGAGGAGCTGCGTGCGTTGTGTCGGGCGGAGTTTAAGGCGGCACGGGCTGCGCACTCTCTGCTGGGCTGCGCGTTGGCGTATTTGCGTCGCTTGAAGCATTTGAGCCCGGCAGACGCATGTGGGGATAAGGAAGTAAAATTGTTGCTCGGCGCCTTGCGTACGCTGTTAGCCGCGTCTTTTGTTATGGAGCAGCGCTGCCCGTATCCTCTGCATATGGCGGAGTTGGTGCAGCAGGTGGGCTCCCCCGAGCTTTGTGATATTGTGGCGCAGCTCACAGCGTGCCGAGCTCAGAATCTCGCACCGCAACCGGCCATACTTGCAGACGCCCGCGCTTATTGCGAACAACTTCGGCAGCAGCTGGAGGATGTTCCGGACGTGGATGATGCAATAACCTGTTCTGCTGCATTGGAGAAGTTTTACATCAATATTGTAAGTTTTTTATAGTGTATGTCTAAAGCTAAACCTAGTCTTATTAAAAATACTCTTTTTTTGTTTTGTAGAGCCTTGCTGACCATGTTTCTGGGCTTTTATACTGCCCGTTTGGCGCTGATTGCACTTGGGGTGGAGGATTTTGGCTTGGTGAATGTGGTGGGGAGTGTGGTGAGTATGTTTGCGATGATTTCTTCAATAATGCATGCCGCTGTTGCTCGATACTATAACGTAGAGCTCGCAAGAGGGGGGAAAGAAGGATTGATAAAGATATTTAATATCACTGCATTCATCTATGTGGCAATTGTGGTTATCTTTGTCATATGTGCAGAAACTGTGGGAATATGGATTCTTCTGGAAAAGCTGAATCTACCGGAATCCCGATACTCAGTTGCCTTTGCGTTTTACCAGATCGTTATACTTAGTACCTGTCTGACCTTAATCCAGATACCATATTCTGCGATGCTTTTGGCAAAAGAGGATATGAAGGATTTTGCACTTATCGGTATGCTTGAAGTCGTTCTTAAGGCAGTATGTGTAGCTATATTGTGCATGAGTCCCTATGAACGAGTGCTTCTATATGGTTGCGTTTTACTGCTTCTATCTGTGGTCAATCTATCTGCGTATGTGTTGATTTGCAAAAAAAAGTTTAGCCTGTACAGACCAGTATGGTGTTGGGATAAAAAGCTCACAATAGAGCTATTTAAGTTTAGTGCGTGGAACTTGATAGGGGCTATGTCCAGTCTATGTTCCAATATGTTGGTAAATGTGCTGCTAAATAGATATTTCGGGGTTGTTGTCAATGCGGCGAGAGGTGTGGCCATGCAGGTTCTTAAGGGGGCAAATCTGTTTGTCGGGAATTTTAATGCCGCTTTGGCTCCTCGTATTATGCAACTGTACTCGAGCGGGGAGGTGGCTGCTAGCCATAAGCTTACGGCGAACTCTTCCCGCTATTGTTTTCTGTTGTTTTGGGGAATCTCTGTGCCACTTTTCGTCTATGCTCCGGAGTTGTTGGGCATTTGGCTAGCAGAAGTTCCGGACTACGCAGCTGTTTTCACAAGACTCATCTTGCTTCAGGCATTGGTGGACTCCTTAGGCTTTTCTCTTTCGTTTCTCGCACATGCAACTGGACGTATGGCTTTGTACCAGAGTGTGGTAAGTGGATTTGCTATGATGAACCTTCCGCTTTCTTGGTATTTATTGCGGAAATTCGAGACTCCGGAAGTCTGTTTCTTTGTCGCGATATTTATCGCAATTGGGGTGATAATTGCAAAACTTTTGGTTCTCAGACGCATTGCCTTGTTTTCTTTGCGCTTTTATTTTCGGGCATGTATTGCGCGATGCTTTTTAATATTCTGTATAGCATTGTTAGTCTTTGTTGCTCTTTATCCGCTCGCAGATTTTACAGATGGGCAGAATCTTACCTCTGTTTGGTCATACGTTTATGTGGCTATTGTTTTAGTGTCGAGTTATTTCCTTGGGGTAAATACCGAAGAACGCCGTACGCTCCACTTGTTGATACGTAAAAAAATGGGTAGAGCTTAATTTTGGTCTTGTTGTGCATTGCGCATATATTCCTCAAATGGCAGCAGGGTAGAGTATGCCTCGATACGGGAGCTTCAATTACACGCAGTGAACCAAATTTTGCGGATTACGCGCATACGACAGAGAGGGAGCCGTAAGACTCCCTCTCTGGTTAAATTTTTCTGCCGACTTAGTGCCATACGAGGCCTACGGCTTCGCGCAGGCGTGTCATGGTGCGGGCGGCTTCCTCTCGGGCGCGAGTTGCGCCGTCTGTCAGTACCTGCGATACGTAATCCGGGTTGGCGACAATCCACTCGCGCTTTTCGCGGGCGGCGCGGAAGTACTCCCAGTATGCCTCGAACACATCTTTTTTAAACTGGCCATAGCCTACGCCTCCGCGCCTATGCGCCTCGAGCATCTCCTCGTACTGCTCCGGGGTGGCGAAGAGCTTGTAGATGGCTAGAATGATGGATCCTTCCGTGGGCTTTGGAGCTTCCAGAGGTGTGGCATCTGTGACGATTTTTTTGTTGATGAGTTTGCGCAGGGGCTTTTCTTCCCCGAAGATAGGTAGGGTGTTGCCGTAGCTTTTGCTCATTTTCTGGCCATCTAAGCCGGGTACGACGGCTGTGACCTCGCTGATGATGGCTTCCGGCAGCTTAAAGATGTCTGCGCCGAAGGTGTCGTTTATCTTGGCTGCAAGGTCACGAGTCACTTCCAGATGCTGTTTCTGATCCTTGCCTACGGGTACGGCATCGCTGTTGTAGAGCAGGATGTCTGCCGCCATGAGTGCCGGGTAGGCAAAGAGAGCATGGCTAGGGGAGAAGCCTTTGGCTACTTTGTCTTTGTAGGAGTGGCAGCGCTCCAGCAGCCCCATGGGGCACACGGTGGAGAGTATCCATGCGAGTTCATTTACTTCCGGTACGGCAGATTGGGAGAAGAGTACGGCTTTTTGCGGGTCGAGACCGCAGGCTAGGAAGTCTACCGCCAGACTCAGGGTGTTGTCCCGGAGTTTCTGCGCACTTTCCATGGTTGTCATGGCGTGGTAATTGGCTATAAAGTAGAAAGCCTCGCCTTTTGCTTGTAGTTCGACTGCGGGCTTGATGGCGCCGAAGTAGTTGCCGATGTGGAGTTGTCCGCTGGGCTGTAATCCTGTGAGGAATCGCATGGTGTGGTGTGTTTTGAGAATGATGGAAAAAACTAGTTCTTGTTGTTGGTTAGGACGTTGTGAATGTAATTGCGCATTGTGTCAACGTTTTTGGCGCCTTCCAGTGTACGCAGTTTTACGCCTTCGGTGTAGAGGATTGTGGTGGGCACTTTGGTGAGTTCGAATTCCTCTGCCAGCACGGGGAAGGCATCGGCATTTACCTCCACCACTTGTAGAGTGCCTTTTTCTTCTTCCGCCAGAGTCTTGAGTGCTTGACGCATGTCATCGCAGTATTTGCACCAAGGTGCGGTGAATACCAGCAGGAGGCTGCGCCCGGACACCCCCGTAACCTGGCGGATATCCTCGCCTTTGTACTCGCTGTAAAGCTCGTATTTGGGGGCTCCCGGCAGACCGGTGGGGATGTGTAAATCTTTACGCACGAGGGATTCCAGCGATTCTCGCTGAGGATTGGGGGCTGGCTTGGTAGCAGTTGTGAACTGCGAAGCGCGTTCGGCTCGCTCATCGTCCGAGTCGCGGCACCCGGTCAACACAGCGGGTGCCAGAAGGAGCAGCAGAGTGGTGCGCAGTACGCGTTTCATGCTCCTATTGTCTACCTTATGCGGCTGTTTGTGAAGCCTGTAGTGTGTCATTGAAAGGCAATTCTCAATTTCCCTCCTACAAAGGGCCGGGCTTGGCGGGCGGTGTGAAACGCAGAACCTTGCGTTGCGGTAGCTGCATTTCCCTGCCACTGCTCGGGAGCAGGAGGCGGCGGGGCGCTACGCTGCGCATGCGGAAACTGCCAAAACGAGCTAGGCGCACCACGCCGTCCTCGCGCAGTCCATCTTGTATGGCGCGGGTCACTGCCAAGAGCGCCAACTCTGCGGCTCCGGGGGTGGCTGTTCCTCCTAGCGCTCGGCGAATGCGTTCCAGCAGTTCTCTGCGGTTTATTGTTGCTCGGCCGGCCATATGGCGCCGGGAATCGGTGTGCGGTTGAACTCTCGAGAGGTGAGAAGACCTGTCTCACGGCAGCGGCGCAGGCTGCTGCTGAAATTGTTGGCCAGTTCGCGGAGGGCGGTTGCTCTGGCCGGGGTGTTGCGGAGGATTTTTGCAACCTCACGGCGCATGTCCGGGTTGTGGAGCATGTGGCTTATGGCTATGTTCAGCCGGTTGTGGAGTCTTTCTACCTTATCCGCTACGGCTGCAGCAGAAGCTGCATCCTGCACGCTGTCTTGCAGGGGGATAAGCTCGTGGCAGATAATGGTGACGAGGTTGATGTAGAGCTCTGCGTGTTCGCGGGGACTGAGCAGCTCGTGCGGGGTGAATTCTCCGGGGGGCAGCTCATTGGCACCCACGTTGGGGAGCAGCCCTGCGGCTGTCAGAAGGAAGAGGAATCGGAGTTTCATTTGTTGTAGTGAATCGGAAGTTAGAGTGTATGGGGGTGTTATTCGTGTCTGCTGCGGGCATTGAGCAACATAAGCACGTAGTATACCAACATGGCGATGGAGGAAAGGGCAGAGGCTACGTAGGTCATAGCGGCCCAGCGCAGGGCGGTTCCGGCTTGTCCGTGCATTGCTCGGTCTGCCAAGCCGGATTTTTGCAGCCACGCCAGAGCCCGGCGGGACGCGTCGAATTCCACCGGTAGGGTCACCAGTGCAAATACCGTGGTGGTGGCAAAGAGTGCCAGACCTATCCAAGCTACAGTTGTGCCGGTACCCAGAGCTACCAGCAGGAGGCCAACCATCAGCACTATTTGGCCAAGTCGGGACCCTATGTTTACCAGCGGCACCAACTCACTGCGCAGCGTAAGCCAAGCATAGCGTTGGGCGTGTTGTACTGCGTGTCCGCATTCGTGCGCGGCCACGGCCATGGCGGCCACGGTAGCCTGTGAGTATACAACGTCGCTGAGGTTTACGGTCTGATTCGCCGGGTTATAGTGGTCTGTGAGCGCGCCGGGGGTGTGGGTGACCTGCACGTTGTGTAGCCCATATGCGGCCAACATGCGGCGGGCAACCTGCTCCCCGGTCAGCGGCGCCGGCTCTGCAGAATATCGCTTCACGCTGGCTTGCATTCGGCTCTGGACGATGCCGCCTATGATACCGCAGAGCAGCAGTAGCCCGACCCCGATGATACTGGCACCGCTATACATGCCGGCGCCCATACCCATGCCGGGCAGGTAGCCGGTCTGCTCGCCGTAGTAAGGCGCGTATTGTGCTAAAGTGTTGAAAAGGAGTTCTGTCATCTTTATCTGCGCTTATTATACCATAGAGACACCGCAAATGCAAACTTGTTCATGGGTGTATGGTAGATTTCTGTTCCTACAACGATGTGTAGAATGCGGCGGAAGTTTGCCTTGTGCTTTTATATGTCAAACGCCTCTGCATTGTGCTGCAAGTGTTGCAGGCCGATGCGGCGTATGGGTGAGCCTGCGAACATGGCTTCGAACGCTTCCGCACTGAGCGCGGCCAACTCCTGCGGCAGGAGTGGTGCCAGAGCCGCGGGCATGAGAAGATGCGGGTCTATACGGCGGTGGGCTCCGGTGCGGGGGCGGTTCCAAGGGCAGACTTCCTGGCAGGTGTCGCAACCGTATAGGTGGGAGCCTTGAGCCGCGCGTATGTGGGTGGGCATGTTTTCTTTTGCCTCGATAGTCCAGTAGGACAGGCAGTGTCTGGCATCGCAACTGCCGGCGTTCAGTGCGCCGGTGGGGCATGCTTGTTCGCAGCGGTGGCAATGTCCGCAGCGGTTTGGTGTGGGGGTGTCGTATGGTAGTATCAAGGTGGTGAGTATACTGGCCAGAAAGCAGTATGAGCCTCCGTGTGTGCGGACGAGCAGCCCATTACGCCCAATCCAGCCCAGCCCCGCCTGTGCTGCAAAAAATCGTTCACTCACCGGCCCCGAGTCCGTAAAACATCGCTGTACCCCACCGTAAAAAGCCAGTGTTTCATCCAAGTCTGCCAGCTTGCCGGCCAACAGCTTGTGGTAATCTTCCCCTTGGGCATAGCGGGCTATGGCACCCGGTGCGCTGCGCGCATCTTGTGCCGGGTATTCGTAGGTGAGCACGATGACACTGCGTACCCCCGGCAGCACCAGCTCCGGATTCAGACGTGCGGAGAGGTGGCGCTCCATCCAGGCCATGCCGGCGTGTTTGCCGTCTTCCAGCCATTCCGGCAGGTGCCGCCCTTGGTCGGCATGAGGCGGGGCAACGCCCAGCGCGCTGAAGCCCAAGGCTTTTGCTGCGTATTCTACGGCTTGTCGTATGGTGTGTGGCGTGCTCATACCAATGCGAAGCTATATTGAGAAGCCTATGGTAATCAGTGTGGGGTATTCTCCCGTTTGAGGAACGGGGTGGCCAGCCATTTTCTGGTGGGTGGGGCAAGGGGGAGAGCCTCTATTACCCGCAGAGCTGCATTATCCACGCGTTGAGCAGGTGGGGTTCCGGTAGCTTGCTCGGCCTTGATGTAGGCAAGCCGCTGCAAATTGGCAGAGGCCTCTTTGTTGCCCAACTCTGCGGCTTTGCGGTAGAGATGCAACGCGGTGGGGATATCCTGAGCGGTGGCGATGCCGCGTTCGTGCATGGCGGCAAGGTTGTTGATGGAGCATGGGTCGTTCATGCGCTCCCCGAGTCGGTAGCTTTCCATCGCCAATTGGGGCATGGGGCGCGGTAGCCCCTGGCCGGTCATGTACATGTGCCCCAGATAAAAGAATACTTTGGGGGTGGTGGGGTCTGCCATCGCTTGGCTGCGCAGCAGTTGTAGCGCCTTACGGGGAGCATACCAAGCTTTTTGGCGGTTCGTGAGGTAGCGCGCCAGCTCTACCCGCGCTTTTCCCTCTCCTTCGTTGGCCGCATGTAGCATGTGCTGCAGAGCCGCTTTCTCCGATTTGGGGCAGCCGAACCCTTTTTCGCAGTACAGAGCATAGCGGAACATGCATTCTCGCCGTACGCGGGTGCTTTCCGGATGGCGGGCATCAAGCTTCAGCTTGTCTCCGGCCACTGCATCTGCCAGATTCGCGGCTTTTTCCGGATTAGGCTCCAGCCCCTTGCGGCGCCCCTCGTACACATCCAACAAAAGCTCGACGGCGAGGGGGTGCCCCCAGTGTGCGCATTTTTCCAGCATGGCGGTCACACCGTACACATTGCTGATGCTGCGATCGTCCAGTATGAACGCCGCGCGTGCGTACATGCCTTCCAAGTCGTGCGGGCGCACCTCCGTATCTCCTTGGGCGGACAAGGGCAGGGGGCTGCACAACAGCAGAATACCGAGTATATGGGGGTTAATATCCAAGGCAATAGAAGTAGGTGCTGGTGAGTAGACTACCGGCAAAAAGGTAGATGAGAGCCCCGGCTATGAGCGCCGGCCCGAAGGGCATGGGTTGCCCGCGTCCCACACGCGCAATCCCGGCCTGTGCCAGCCCCAGAAAACTGCCTGCTACCAGGGAGAAAAGCACTCCCTGCCAGCCGCATACAGCACCTATAGCCAGCGCGATACACGCATCCCCGCTTCCCATGGCCTCCTGCCTGGTACTCAGGCCGGTGCAGCTGCCGCAAAGGCTTTCGTATTCCTCCAGCTGCAGCTGTGTACCATCTGCCAGCGTGGCTGTTTCTATGGAGAAGCATATGTCGCCCGCCTCTCTCTCCGGGGCGGAGGAAAGGGTAGCAGCTCGCAGTTGTACGCGGTTCGCCTCCTCGCGGAAGAGCTCGCTCCAGAGGTAACACTCCTCGCCGATGCGTAGCTCGAGGTCATCCCCCGCCTGGCGCAAGCTCCAAGCTTGAGGGGTAGCGTAAGCCTTGCTCTTGCGGCCGAAACACAGCCTCCCGCAGAGCGCCGTCAGCTTCAGCAAAAGGAAGCCGAAGCCCGCCCCGCACAGGCACCACAGCAGACCATCTGAGGCATTGAGGCTTTGAGGCTCCACAATCCATGGGGCAAACAGCACTGCCAGCAGCCCGGCCGCCGCTGCAAGCCAAGTGAGCCGGGGCAGCACCACCATCTGCTCCCAATCAATGCACAGCACCGCCAGCATAGCTGCACCCCATACACACAGTAGCACCTGTGCCGGCAGCGGATCCGCGCCGAAATGCCACGCAATACCCGCAAATAGCCCCGCCGTAGCCAGCTCCACCAGCCAGTAGCGTATGGATATCGGCGTGTTGCAGCAGGCGCTGCGGCCTCGCAGCATCACCCAGCTCCCTATCGGTATATTGAGGTACCACGGTATCTCCTTCCGACAGTTCGGACAGAAGGAGCGCCGCGGTTCATTCACGCTCAATCCCCGCGGCATGCGATATATTACCACATTCAGAAACGACCCCACACACGCGCCGAACATCGCAAAACACAGCGGCAGCAGCCACGGCGTCTCCTCGTTCACAGCCAGCGTGTACATATTCAGCTCTTCCAGCATACCGACTCATTCTAGCACATTCCCACCGCACTGAAAAGGATAAACTGTGTTCTGTTTCTTCTCTCCGCTTTACCCGGCGGACTCTTTCCGAAAAGCAAGCCGCTGTCCCTTCCGGAAACAGCGGCTTGCGTGTGCCTATTGGATTCGGCTATCGGTAATATATCTCTTACTTGCGGCGGCGACGGGCGGCCAGGCCGGCCAAGGCTAGCAAGGAAAGCGTGGCCGTGGTGGGCTCGGGGATGGTCGGGGCTACGGAAGCAGCTCTAGCTAGTGTCTGCATGGCGCTCTCCTCTGTCACTGCTTCGTTGAAGTAGTAGCTGGCTGTTACAACATCTCCAAACTCAAAGGTACATCCAGAAAAAATTCTTGAACCTAATCCGTTGGCGTCAGCATACGTTGCGGACAGTTTGTTCCCATTAGTATCATACAAGACCAATGCTGCATAGGTGTGAGATACGTTACTACTTAATAAGCTGTGACTATACGTCAAGCCTGCGTAGGCCACGTTACCCCAGCCCGTACCTTCAGCCTCGCCATTTAAATCAGCAAAAGCATTTGTGCCCCCATCCATGTTTGTATATGTAGGATTATTGGTCCATACCCCCCACAAACCATAGTCGCTATTCTTTGTATTGATGCAGACTCCGGTGAAGTCGGCGGTGGTGTCGTCAGCAAGTTTAACAATGCTGTACCCAAGGGAGCTTTCTGGTGAACTTTCCAAGAGTTTTTTTAACGTTTGCACGTTAAGCGTTATAACAACTGTCATTTGGGTAGATTTAACGTCATCGCCGGTGGCATCAATAGAATTATTTCCGGAGGCTGTCAGTTTTGCGTCTTCTAGGGTTAGCCCCATAGCAACGCTGCTGAGAGCAAAAAGAGCAAAGATTGTCTTTTTCATGATTGTTTGATTAGATTTGATTGTTAAGTGTTTGAGGCAGCTCGGGCAGGGATACCCTTTCCCCCGCGCGACGGGATGTAGAGTTACCTGCACCGAACTTACTAAGCGAATCATACAGCATTGCGTATGCTGATGGTATGTAAATTTTTGAAAATAAGAGGCTTAAAAATCTAAGGCAAGCAAAGCGTCGGCTGTAGCCGCGCCGGGAAGTTTGCCGAAGGTAAAGAAAAATCAGCGCTTTTCGATTTTTTTGCTTGCATCAGCATACGCAATGCTGGTGCAGTGCCGGAGGCGTTTTTTTTGTGCCTCAGAGTTATTAAATGTTAAAGCTCAATCCTGTGTGCAGGAAGTGCAGCTTGCCATTCATGTGTGTGGCGAGGATGGCGCCGGCGGTTTCTCCGGTGCAGTGGCCTGTGTAGTAGTGGGTTGGGAGGCTTCGGAGGATGGCGGCGGCATGTGCTAGGCGGTCGGCATCGCGGAGCGGGTCGATTTTCATGTAGTGGAAGCCTCCCACCAGCACATCCGGGCGGAAGTATGTGGCGATGTTGAGGATGCCGCGGTGCGAGCAGCCGCTTATCAGCACGCGTTTTCCGGCTTCCTCCACCAGCAGGTATTGCTCGTGCCGGAAATCATCCGCCACGCGCTCGCCATGCGCGATGCTGCTCATACCCTCTCCCACTGCGGGGTAGGGGGTAGGCATGTGTAGGGCTCGGTGCTGGGTAACCCCGGGCGCGAGGCAGTACGTATCGCTATCCACGTACCGGAGGCGCGGGTGCTTCGCCAATTCCGGGGGGAGTCCAATGTCTCGCCCGGCAGCGTTGAAATGCGGCTCGAAGGCATGTGGGCTCACATAAACCGGGGCGTGGGTATTGAGGTGTAGGAAGCACTCCAGCCCGCCGCCGTGGTCGTAGTGGCCGTGGGAGAGTACTGCGGCATCCACTCGGCTTAAATCCAGCTCCATGTGTTCTGCATTGTCTGCAAAGACTCCGGAGGCTCCGGTGTCGAAAAGCACGACCTTGCCGAGTGTCTCTATAAGCAGGCTCAGCCCATGCTCTGCCTCCAGCTCAGCCCGGCATGTTGTGTTTTCCGCCAGCACATGTATCCTCATGCCGTCAGTCTACGCTTCCGTGTGGCCGGACGCAAGAAAAAAAGCCGCCGCTCCGGGAAGAAGTGCGATTCGCAGCCGGACAGGGCGGGAGCGCGGGGGGGCGTCGGCCGGGCATGTGTGGAGGCGTTGCATCAGCGTATGCCTTTGTAGCGCCAAGGTGTGTAGCCGCGTTCTTTCAGCAGGGAGTCGCGGCTGTAGAGTACTTCCTGGCATCGCCATTCGGGTACGCCTGCGGCTTCTATGGTGCGGTATTTTGTGCGTTCTCGGTTTTCCCAGCGCACAAAAATCTGCACATGTTCTCCGGGCCGTAGGATGATATCCCCTGTCTTCAGCGCGTCCGGGCTGCTGAGCTGTGTGCAGATGCCGGGAAGCTCGCGTGTGGAGTAGGGGCGGGGCAGCCCCCAGCAGCGCGATACCAGCCCCGAGCAGTCTATGCCCGCAGCATAGCGGCTCACCGTGTCATCCCCACCCGCTACTTTGGCTGCAGAGGCGTAATCTCCGGCGTAAACACGAGGCTCTTCTGCCAAGCGGCGGGTGAATTCGGCGGGTGTATCGAAGCCGCCCCACTTGTAGGGCACGCCCACGTTTGGGCCGATTTTCCACCAGAATCCGGGCTTGTTCCGGGCAGGGGAGAGGGTATCCGGTGTATCGATGCGCTGCCCGTCCGGTGCTGTGCCGTGCAGGGCGTGGCGGCGCTGTGCCTGCCAAGTCAGCGTGGTGTAGGCGCGTGCTTGGTGCAGCACCTCGGCGCGGGATATGGTGGCGCCGTCCGGGCCGGTGCTCAGGCAGCTGCTCAGCAGAGTCGTAGCGGAGAGGAGCAGAAAGGACGCGGGGAATTTCATATACACACTCAGATAAGGGTGATAACGAGCATAACACCGGTGATGAACACCTTGAGCAGAACTCCTGCCAGCAGCCCCAGCGTGGCTCCGAAGCCGGATTTCGCGGAAGCTTTCGCAGTCTTGCGCACAAGGAGTATCTCTGCTACGAAGGCTCCCAGAAACGGCCCGAGGAGGATGCCGACGGGGAACAGGAAGAGACCTCCCGCGAAAAGTCCTATCATACTACCCCAAAAGGCCTGCTTGCTGCCCCCAAACTTTTTGGCGCCCATGGCGGTGGTGATATTGTCCGCCAAGGTGCCGAATACGGCCAGCCCGAACAAGATAACCCACACCCACCACGCCGGGTAAGGCTCGCCCGCAGCCACGGCGTAGCATGCGCTACCACCCAGCGCAACAAAACAGCCGGGGTAGGGAAGCACTGCCCCCAGAAAGCCTGCTATGTAGCACAGCACCGCCGCGCTGTACATGCAGATGCCCAAGTAATCCTGCCCGGCAAACCAATTCGTAATATCTTGGAACATGTGCGGTCCTTGCGTATATGTTTTTCCCGTTGTTACAGTCCTTTTGCCCGCAGTTCGGCGCGTTTGCGCGCTGTGGCGTCCAGAAGGCGTTTGCGCATGCGGATGAAGTGCGGCGTGGCCTCCACCAGCTCATCCGGCTCGATGTATTCTATGGCTCGCTCCAGCGAGAAAACGCGCGGTGGCGTGAGCTGGATGGAGTCGTTCTTGGTCGCGGAGCGGTGGTTGGTGAGGTGTTTCTCGCGAGTAGGGTTCACGGGGATGTCGATGGGCTTGGGGTTCTCACCCACTATCATGCCTTCGTACACCTCATCTCCGGGGGCGATGAAGAGCGAGCCGCGCTCCTCCATGGCCTGCAGGGCGTAGGGGCGGGCGATGCCGCTCTCCATGGAGATGAGGGTGCTGCTCTGGCGTGTCACAATTTCGCCCGCATAGGGGGCGTATTCCTTGAAGAGGTGGGAGAAGATACCGTGGCCGCTGGTGAGGTTCACCAGCTCGAACTCGAAACCAATGAGGCCGCGCGTGGGGATGGTGGCCTGTATGTAGGTGCGGCCGCTGCCGCCGGCTTCCATGTTCTCCAGTATTCCCCTGCGGTTGCCCAGAATGCGCACCACGCCGTTGGCGCACTCATCCGGCACCTCGATGTAGACCGTCTCGAAGGGCTCGCAGCGCACGCCGTCCACATCTTTGGTTATAACTTTGGGGCGCGACACCAGCACCTCGTAGTTTTCGCGGCGCATTTGCTCCACCAGAATGGCTATCTGCATGGTGCCGCGGGCGGATACCATGAACACGCCGGCCAAATCCGTATCCTCCACCTTGATGGAGATATTCGTGCGCATTTCGCGCATGAGGCGGTCGCGGATGACACGGCTGGTCACGTTCTTGCCATCGCGGCCGCCAAGCGGACCATCGTTGATGCTGAACTCCATTTGCACTGTGGGCGGGTCTATTTGCACAAACGGCATGGCCTCTTCCTCCGGATTTGCCACGAGTGTCTCGCCTATGTCCACATCCTCGAACCCGGAAATGCCGATGATGTTGCCGGCCTCGCCCACGGCTGAGTCTGTAGTTTGCAGGCCGCTGTACTCGAAAAGCTTGGTCACTTTGCCTTGCACCTTGCTGCCATCCGGGCGCAGCAGGTAGAGCGTATCCCCCTTCTGCACGCGGCCGTTGGATATGCGCCCCACGGCTACGCGGCCTACGTAGTCATCCCAATCAATATTGGAGATAAGCATCTTAAAGGGCTTGTCGGCGTCTGCATCCTTGGGCGCAGGAATGTGGTTGATGATTTGGAAAAGCAGGGGGGTGCAGTCCACCGGCGGCTCATTCTCCGGGCTGTTCATGAAATAGCCATCGCGCGCAGAGCCGTACACGAAGGGGGCCTCGAACTGCTCCTCCGTGGCATCCAGATCAAGCAGGAGCTCCAGCACCTGGTCGTGCACCTTCATGGGGTCTGCGTGCGGGCGGTCTATCTTGTTCACCACCACGATAGGCAGCAGCCCTTCCTCCAGCGCTTTGCGCAGCACAAATCTTGTCTGTGCCTGTGGCCCCTCGTAGGCATCCACTACCAGTATCACGCCGTCCACCATCTTCATCACTCGCTCCACCTCAGCTCCGAAATCTGCGTGCCCGGGGGTGTCTACGATATTGATAGTGTAGCCATTCCAGTGGATAGAGGTGTTCTTGGCTTTAATCGTGATACCTTTCTCCCGCTCCAGATCCATGGAGTCCATAGCTCGCTCCTGCACCTCCTGATTCTCTCGGTAGGTGCCGCCTGCCTTCAGCAGCTGGTCTACAAGGGTGGTCTTGCCGTGGTCTACGTGGGCAATAATGGCCAGATTTCGGAACTTCGTGGGGTCACTCATAACTATATCTTCGGCGCACACTTCGCGTGCCCTGCGCGCGCCATTCTAGCACATCTCCCCCGCTGCGTAAAGCCTTAAGTGCGGAATCTGTGATTTTTTAATCGGGCGGGTACGCTCTCTATGGTATGGCAATGATTGCAGATGTTGGATTTTGGAGGGGGGGGAAAGTGTAGAGTCCCGCGCGCGCAGCGCGCCTAGCTTTCACTTTGTAGATTGTAGATTACTCTGATTGTAGATTAGAAGCCGATTTGCTGTGGAGTCAAAAAAAACGACACTGCGCCCTTTTTTTGTGCCAGCCGGTGGGGAATGCCTGAATTTGGCTTGACATTCAGTCGCCGAAGAGTAGAATCTCTGCGCTTCGGCTCGCGCCCCCCTGCAGAGCCGACCGTAATCATCATCAAGCTAAATACCATGAACAGTTACCGTACCCATACGTGCGATGAGCTCCGCCTTTCTGATGTCGACAAGCAAGTAACGCTTGTGGGCTGGGTGGATACCGTTCGCGACCACGGTGGTGTGATATTCATCGACCTTCGTGACCGCGCTGGCAAAACTCAGGTTGTATTCCACCCTGAGAATAATGCACAGCTTGCTGATGATGCGGAGAATCTCCGCACGGAATCCGTGATTCAGGTGAGCGGCAAGGTTGTGGCTCGTCTCAAGACAGACGAGGTGGATGCTACAAACCCCGACCTCGCTACCGGCGAAATAGAGGTGGATGCCTCCGCCATGACCGTGCTGAACCGCGCCGCCGTGCTCCCCTTCCAGCTGGACCGCAACATTGCCAACGAGGATATCCGCCTGAAGTACCGCTTCTTGGACCTCCGCCGCCCCGGTATGCAGCGCAACATGATTCTGCGCCACCGTATCACTAAGACCATGCGCGACTATCTGGACGAGCAGGGCTTCCTGGAGATCGAGACCCCCATCCTCTCCAAGAGCACCCCGGAGGGCGCTCGCGACTTCTTGGTGCCCAGCCGCCTGAACCCCGGCACCTTCTACGCCCTGCCGCAGGCTCCGCTGCAGTACAAGCAGCTGCTCATGGTGGCCGGTATGGTGAAGTACTTCCAAGTAGCTCGCTGCTTCCGCGACGAAGACTTGCGCGCCGACCGCCAGCCCGAATTCACGCAGATCGATATCGAGGCCTCCTTTATCACCCCGGAGGATGTGTACGCCTGGATTGAGGCCATGCTCAAGCGCGTGTTCAAGGAATCCGTGGGGCGCGATATCGTGACTCCTTTCCCCCGCATGACCTGGAAGGACGCCATGAACCAGTACGGCTCCGACAAGCCCGAGCGCCGTTTCGAGATGAAGATAACAGACTGCTCGGACATCTTCGCCAACAGCGAGTTCCGTGTGTTCTCCGGCGCTATCGCCAACGGCGGCGTGGTAAAAGCCATCAACGCCAAAGGCTTCAACCCCTCTGTGGGACAGGTGGATTCCCTTACCCAGACCGCTATCGAGGCCGGTGCCAAGGGCTTGGCCTACATCAAGGTGCGCGATGTCGCCAACACCAAAGAGTGGAAGAGCCCCATCACCAAGCGCCTCTCCCAAGGCGAGATAGACGCCCTCATCGAGCGTCTCAACATCGAGAGCGGGGACTGCATCTTCTTTGCCGCCGGTGAGTGGGAGCAGAGCTGCACCATATTGGGGCGCGTGCGCTTGGCCTGCGGCGAGTTCATGGAGCTGCTCAAGGGCAATACGGATATAGACCTCTTCTGGGTGAACCGCTTCCCCCTCTTTGGCTGGGACGCAGAAGAACAGCGTTTCTGCGCTGTGCACCACCCCTTTACCCGCCCGGTGCCGGAGGATGTGGACAAGGTGCTCCGCGGCGAGATTTCCACAGACCTCTGTGCCGAGGCGTACGACGTCATCTTCAACGGCAACGAGCTGGGCGGCGGCTCCATCCGAATCCACGAGAAAGAGCTGCAGGACGCCACATTCCGCGCCCTCGGGCTGGACGACGCCACCATTCAGGAGCAGTTCGGCCACCTGCTGGCTGCGTTCTCCTTCGGTGCCCCGCCCCACGGCGGCCTCGCCTTGGGGCTGGACCGCGTGGTGATGCTCATCGGGCAGTGCGACTCCATCCGCGAGGTAATCGCCTTCCCCAAGAACAACCGTGGTGCGGATCTCATGAGCGAATCCCCCGCTCCCGCAGAGCCCAACCAGCTGCGCGATATTCACATACAAGTCAAGCTCCCGGAGAAGCTGCGCCAGAAGCTCGAGGCGGAGAAGGCAGCAGCAGAAAGCGCAGAGTAACACATATATAGCATTAGTTGTCAGCGGGCAGGAGGTCTACGGGCTTCCTGCCTGTTTTGTTTGCCGAATAGAAAGAATGTCTTAATAACTATTATTTTTTAACAATACGCAAATTCTGCTTGACCTCGTGTCCGAAAAAAGGTAGCATGACAGCAACGGCAGGGGAGAGCCTCCTGCACGAAAACACATAGAAAAACAATAAACCTGCAATAAGTCCATGTACAAATCCGCAATTCTTCTGGTAGCCGCTGCGCTTGGATTCTCCTCCTGCGCCTGGAATTCCAGCTACGGTTCTGTAGCTTCCAACAAAATCGGCGTGACTCAGCAGGTGCTGCCCGCCACCGTTATTTCCGCTTATGAGGTGAAAGGAGAGACCTCCTCCACCGCCAAGAACGTGGGCACCGGCATCGGCGCCGCCATTGGTTTGGGGGCCGGCCAGCTGCTGGGTGGTGGCTCCGGCCGCCTGGCTTCCGCCATCGGCTTTGGTGCCGCCGGCGCACTGGCTGGTCGTTACCTGACCGACTCCATGGGCAACACCCGTTGCCAGCGCGTCACCGTAAAAGTGGACGGCAAGAACGGCCCCACCTACTCCTTCGTGCAGCCCATCTACGAGGAGTTCGGCCCGCTGTCTGCCGGTATGCACGGCAACTACCACCACGGCTCGGACGCCCACTTCACGCCCGATGGCTATTGATGTGAGCCCCGGTTTAGCAGTGGCCTAAGCCGCCGCCGCACAGAAAAAAAATCACCGCACCACGGAATACCGCATCAGCGGCACCGTGGTGCGCTTTTTCAGCCGCGCGTCAGTGCTGCGGCCACCATATTCCCCAGTAGGAAAAACGCCAGACTACCCACCACCGTTAGCAGAATATAAGCCGAAGTCGTGGTGTAGGCTCCCGCTCGCAGCATCTGCGTATTCTCGTACGCAAAAGCAGCCAGCGTTGAATACCCCCCACACAACCCCGCCGTGACAGCCAAGCGCAGATGCGGAGACGCGATAAAACCGCTCGTCGCCAGCCCGCAGAACAACCCCATAAACAGACAGCCCGCAAAATTGATAAGCAACGTGTGCCACGGCATCCCCGGCATCGTGATACCCCACTTATTGCAGATATAATAGCCCGTCAGGTAGCGCAGAATACCCCCTACAAAACACCCGCACCCCACACTTAGCAACGTTTTGATTGATATATCCATAACAAACGCGCGCACATGCTAGCACCAACTCCCCCATTTGGCAAGCCCCAAGTCATATTTTAACACATTTTTTTGCTCACCGCAAGCTCTCTGCCTCCCGAAAAACATACCGCGGCGCATTTTTTCTGTCACCCGTCACACATTGTGCTTGCATCCCACGCTCCACCCGTGTATAATCCTCCCGCAACGTAACAACGCGGGGCATTAGCTCAGTTGGTAGAGCGGTTGCATCGCACGCAACAGGTCAGGGGAAGTCGGATCGTAGCCATGTCGTTCTGTGAGCCAAGGAGTTGGTGAGTTTAATTGTCTTCCTAAGACCGCTTG
>JAZNTO010000101.1:0-24853 GCA_045591805.1 Akkermansia sp.
AGGTTGGTGGCAAACTCGTAGGAGCGCTCATCGCCTTTCACACCCACGGTCTTAACGGGGATGAGGCCGGCATACGCCTGCCAGCATTTGTCGTACCAGTCCCACTTGCGCAGCGTGCCGATGAAGATGGCATCGCACTCGCGGATGATGTCGAGGCGTTCTTTGGTAACTTCGCCCGGGCAGCGTACGGCCAAGCCGGGACCGGGGAAGGGATGGCGCCACAGGATGTCGTGCGAGATGCCCATGGAGGCACCCAGCTCGCGTACTTCGTCTTTGAAGAGGAAGGCAAGCGGCTCGATGACTTTGCCCTCCTCCTGCATTTTGAGTACGCGTTCCACGCGGTTGTGGTGGGTCTTAATGACGGAGGCCTTGCTCTTGGCATTGGAGGCGCTTTCGATGACGTCCGGGTAGAGTGTGCCTTGGGCTAGCATTTCGGCATCGCCCACGGCATCCCAGAATACATCGATGAAGAGGTTGCCGATGATGCGGCGTTTTTTCTCGGGGGCTGTTTCGCCGGCCAGAGCGGCCAAGAAGCGCTCGGAGGCATCCACCGTCTCAATCTCTACGCCCATGCGGGCAAAGTTGGCTTGCACTTCCTTGGCTTCATCCTTGCGCAGCAGGCCGTTGTCCACAAAGATGCAGCGCACGTTCACCCCGGCCTCGTGCAGGAGCACAGCCAACACGGTGCTGTCCACACCGCCGGAAACGCCGCAGACTACCTGCTTGTCGCCTACCTTGGCACGGATATCCTCGATAAGCTCGCGCTTAAAGTCGCCGATGTCGAAGGGAGCCAGCTCTTTGGCGTGGGAGAGGAAGTTGCGCAGGATGGTGCGCCCCTCGTGCGAGTGTGTGACTTCCGGGTGGAACTGGATACCGAACATGCTGTCGCCCCACTGCAGGGATACGGGCACGCCGTCGCTGTTGCGGGCGATTACCTTGCAGTTGTCTGCCAAGTGATCCACGGTGTCGGAGTGGCTCATCCACACCTGCGAGGAGGGGGACATGTCTGCATAGAGCCCCTCAAGCTTTTCGGGGATAAGGGCGGCGGGGCCGTATTCGCGCTTATTGCTGCTGCGCACGGTGCCGCCTGTTTTGATGTTGAGCAGCTGCATGCCGTAGCACACTCCCAGGACGGGCACGTTGAAGGAGGTGAGCCACTCGAAGTCGATATCCGGGGCATCCGGCTCCGAGGTACTGCGGGGACCGCCGGAGAGGATGATGGCTCCGGGGCAGCTGATTTCGTGCAGGTCTTCCAGAGCATAGAGTTTGGCCAGGAAGCCCAGCTCGCGCACGCGGCGCACGATGAGCTGCGTATACTGCGAGCCGTAGTCAATTACGGCAACAATGTGTTTCGGCGTCATAAAACAGGTTGATTTAGCGTGTGGAACACTGTGTGTTTCGCGTATTGTAGCACAGATTATCTCGCAAGTGAAGCCCAAAAACACATAGCAGCAAAAAGTTTTGGGCTTTGTGGTAATATGTTCGGAAGCGAAAAGCCGAAAATTTGGGCGATGAAGCCGATTTAGCTTGCATGCGGAGCGGGAAAGCTGTAGAATGCGGGGTACAGGAAAGAACGATATGAAGCGGAAACCCACAATATGTGCGATATCGGCGTTGATACTGGGCGTAGGTTTGCTGGTGACATGTACCCAGCGCTATGGCTCGGTGGCAGAGGAGTCCGTAGCCGAGACTCTGACGTCCGATGCCATAGCTGTGACTCCCTGTATTCCGGGCTTTCTGCTGGAGCCGGAGCAGATACACCGCTTGAGCCGTGTGGAGTTGCGCCAGTTGCTTGCGATTTTGAAGCGTGGGGAGATGCGGGTAGTGCACGAGAGCCACTATCACGATGCCGCTCCCGGTAAGCGTGAGGATATGGTGCGCGGTGTGTTCTACCTGTATGGCAGCAATGCGCAGTGTTTGGGGGGGCGTGTGCAGGGCGACATGGTGCTGATGGATGATATCGAGCTGAGCGAGGAGGACAGCCGCGAGCTATACCGTCTCCTCTATCGCCACTTGGTGAAGGTGATAGACATACGCCCATGAAGCTTTGCTTGCGTACGCTGTGTGCGGCTCTTGCAGTGGCAGGCGCTCCGGTGGGGATGACGGGGTGCCAGCAACAGCCCCCGCCTACAGAGGGGATATACCCGGTGCCGGATACATCGTTTATCGGGCGTAGGTTGCAGGCGCGTCTTACCACGGAAAAGGCGGATGTGGCGGTGGTGTTCATAGGTGGGTTCTCCGAGCAAGTGCTCACGCATTTTCGCCGTGTGTACGAAGTGATGCCGCCGCTGCCCACCACCGGTAAGCAACTTCGGGCCTTTTACGCTTGGGATGGCGGGCGCGGCTGCTTGCTGTTCCACAGTACGAATCTTATACAGCAGGATATCCGCGCGTTTCTGGCTGCGAATCCCGGGGCGGATTTGGTGTTGGTGGGGCACAGCTACGGAGGCTCTGCCTGCATGGATGTGCTGCGGCATCTCAACCACCCGCATGGGCGCACCGTGGTGGTGACGCTGGATGCCGTGAGCTGCCGGGAACGCTCCCACCCGCGAGAGCGGGCGGAGGGGGTGGATTATTGGGTGAATGTCTACTGCGCACCCTACCGCCATTTCAAAGACTTAGCGGCCAGTGTGGGCGGCCCTTGGCGGCACTGCGAACAGGCAGATGTGAACATCGCTTTCAGCGGCAAAGAGCGAGACCGTGCTGAGCGCCGCTACCAGCATGCCCAGCCGCTCCCACTCTTCGAAGATCGAGCCCCCGGTCACAGCCTCTCTGCTTGGGAGCAGATGGTGAATGCATGCAATCGTTTGAAAATAGGAAGTCCCATACCCACGCCGCAATCATGAATACGCCCCCTTGGCAGCGCCTGCAGCAGAATGCTCGCGAATTGGCAAAGCTACGCCCCGACATACGCGGCACCGTGCATCCCCTCGCTGTGGTGGAGGGCGTGCTGGAGCTGGGAGAAGGGTCGGTGGTGAAAGCCGGCTGTGTTATCGAGGGGTATGTGCGCGTGGGTCGAAACTGCACCATAGGGCCGAATGCCTACTTGCGCGGTTGTGTGAGTATAGGGGACGGCTGCGTGGTAGGCAATGCCGTGGAGGTAAAAAACAGCATCTTGGGCAATGCCGTTTTTGTCTCCCACCTCACCTATATAGGCGACTCCGTGCTGGAGGAAGATGTGAATGTGGGCGGTGGTTGCATTTTTAGCAATTTTCGGCACGATGCCGCCGAAATCCGCATGCCTTGGCAGGGCACTTTGCAAGCAACCGGCACCAATAAGCTGGGGTGCTTGGTGGGTGCGCATTCCCGCATAGGCTGCAAGTGTGTGATTCTCCCCGGCCGTGTGTTGCCGCCCGGCACGCGTACCTATCCCGGGACTGTCTTTACCGGAAGTTAAAGCACCCTACTGCTTCTTCAGCAGGTTAATTTTGTCGCGTAGGACAGCTGCGACCTCGAAATCCAAGCGGGCGGCGGCCTCTTTCATCTCTTTTTCCAAGCGTAGGATGGTATCGGCCACTGTTTCTTCGTCCTCGGCAGCGAAAAGCAGGCGCCCCTCGTTTTCCTCTTCCTCATCGTCAGGGGTATAGAGGCGCAGGGTGCTTTGGTCTGCACGAGCCACGGTGTGTGGGGTGATACCGTGTGCCTCATTGTATGCCTGTTGTATGGCACGGCGGCGGTCGCTTTCCTCCACCAGTCGGCGTATGGAGTCCGTGATGGTGTCGCAGAAAAGCACACACTCGCCGTGCACGTGTCGCGCGGCGCGCCCGGCAGTCTGCACCAGGCTTGTTTCGTTGCGCAGGAATCCTTCTTTGTCCGCATCCAGAATACAGACAAGCGAGACTTCCGGCAGGTCGAGCCCCTCTCGCAGGAGGTTGATGCCCACCAGTATATCCACAGCCCCGCTGCGTAGCTTGCGCAGGATTTCCACGCGTTCTATGGCATCCACATCCGCGTGGATATATTCTACATTCAGGCCGATGTTGCGCAGGTAGTCTGTGAGGTCTTCTGCAGTGCGTTTGGTGAGGGTGGTCACTAGCACACGCTCGCGCACGCGAACTCGGGCGTGGCAAAGCTCTATTGTTTTGTCTATTTGACCCTCTAGGGGGAGGATGGTGATTTTGGGTTCCAACAGGCCGGTGGGGCGTATAAGCTGCTCCACGATAAGCGGTTGACCCAGCCCGCGGGGATTGAAAGTCTCCACAGGAGCGGAGGAAGGATGCGGCGGCACGCGTAGCTCCTCCAAGCGGTGGAAGAAGACACCTCGGAAGTCCTCCGGCGCACGGGTGATGGCTTGGCTCGCTTTCTCGCTGCGCGCGTGTGTGTTGCCTCGCTTGGCTTTGAGGACGGGCGTGTAGGATGCGTTGCCGGGTACACAGTTCACATATTCAAAAGCCCCGGGTGTTGCGCTTACATACAGGAGCTGAGCTTGACGAGCCATAAACTCGTCGAAGCGCAGGGGGCGGTTGTCCAGCGCGGAGGGGAGGCGGAAGCCGTGGTCTATGAGTACTTGCTTGCGGGAGCGATCCCCCTCGTACATGCCACCTATTTGCGGCACGGTGGCGTGCGATTCATCGATGATGGTGAGATGATCCGCCGGGAAGTAGTCCTGCAAGGTGGAGGGAGTGGAGCCCGGGGCGCGGCCGGCCAGATGGCGGGAGTAGTTCTCGATACCCTTGCAGAAGCCTATTTCGTTGATAAGCTCCAGGTCATAGTCCGTGCGCATTTTGAGGCGCTGAGCTTCGATAAGCTTGTTCTGCTCCTCAAACCAGGCTACGCGCTCCGCCAATTCGCGGCGGATGGAATGAATGGCCGGGTGGCGTTTTTCCGGTGAGGAAACATACTGTTTTACCGGGAAGAATAGGTAGCTGTCCAAGCGGTCGCGGGTACGCCCCGTGCCCGCGTCTATAAGCGAGATGGCGTCTATCTCCTCCCCGAAAAACTCCACCCGTATGGCCTCCCCATCGCTCTGCGCCGGGTAAATCTCCACCACGTCCCCGCGCACGCGGAACGTGCCGCGCCGGAAGTCGAAATCGCTGCGCTCGAACAGCAGCTCCGTAAGGGCTGCCAGCATGGCGTCCCGATCCAGCTCCTGCCCCACACGGATAGAGAGCGTGAGCTCCCGGTAGTCCTCCGGCGAGCCCAGACCGTAGATGCAGCTCACACTGGCCACCACGATGACATCCCGCCGCAGTAGTAGAGAGCGCATGGCATTGAGGCACAGGCGGTCTATTTCCTCGTTGATGGCGCTATCTTTCTCAATGTAGGTATCTGTGCTGGCGATGTAGGCCTCCGGCTGGTAGTAGTCGAAGTAGGAAACAAAGTACTCCACCGCGTTGTGGGGGAAAAAGCTTTTCAACTCGGAGTAGAGCTGTGCAGCGAGCGTTTTGTTGTGCGAGAGCACGAGCACGGGTCTGTCCTGCGCGGCGATGATATTTGCCATGGTGAAGGTCTTGGCGCTGCCTGTCACGCCCAGCAGGCACTGGTGCTTGTTTCCTGCTTGCAGGGATTTAAGAAGCTTGCCGATGGCCTGCTCCTGATCCCCCGAGGGCTTGTAATCTGTAACCAGTTGGAAGATGGACATGCTAAAATATCAGATGTGAGTTTAACGCTCGTTGTTCACCTTGAACCCCACTGCTATTATCGCTTGTATTCCGTAGTGCAGAGCTTGGTAATTTTTGCCGTCGGCGGCAGTTATCCGAAATTTTCGGATAACTGGATCTTCGCTTAATTCCGCATCCGCAAACACCTTCTTGAGGTGATAATTGATGGTTCTTGTATCTACTCCGTAGAGAGCTGCCAGCATCTTCTGAGTCAGCCAGATGTTCTCGTCTTCGTAGCGGATTTCAAATTGTTCTGCGGCCTCGCCTACACTGGCTATGTAGGTTAGGTATTCTGCGGCGGAGCTGCGTATGCTGACCAGGGCTTTCATGTTTTTTGTAGTTGTGTGTCTTCTGCGCTGCATACGACACAGGTGCGGGGAGCTTGCGGGGAGAGGAGGCGGGAGATAAAGGCACGCATGTGCTCGGTGGTGATGCTGCGCAAGCGTTCGGGTAGGGTGTCTGTGTAGTCCGGGGGGAGCCCCAGCAGGGTGTCTACCGCCATGGCGGAGCAGAGCTTGCCGGCGGATTGGGCCGCGAGCAGTCTCGAGGTGAGCACCGTAGAGCGGGCACTTTCCAGCGCATCCGCCGGCATGCCTTCCTGAGCCAGGTGTATCAGTAGGTCATCGAGCGCCGCGCGAGCTTCCGGAATGGCTTGCGGCGATGTGCCGAGGTAGAAGAACATGCACCCGGCATCTGTGCCTTGCAGAGCCGCGGAAGTTGCGTAGTATGCCAAGCCGCGTTTCTCGCGAATCTCCGTATGGATGGGGCCGGCCATGTCGCGACACCATTCGTCGAAAAGTAGTTGCAGGGGAATGTCCGGGGCGGTGGCTGTGAGAGCCGGTACAGCTATGGCGAGAACGGCCTGTTCCTTGTCGCAGGGTATGCAGATATCTGCGGCCTGCTGGGGCGGGGTGGGCAGTAGCGTGGCCGGAGCTCCGGCCGGCATGGCAGCAAATAGTTCCTGTACGCGGGTTAGCATGGCGGCCGGCTCGAAATCCCCGCAGATGGCCAGCACGGCGTTGCGCCCGCACATGAGCCGGGCATGGTGCGCGGATAAATCCTCGCGCGTGAGCGATTCTACGCTTTCCACGGTGCCGTCCGGGTGCAGACCGTAGGAGACGGCCCCGAAGCAGGCGTGGCGCAAGCGGCGGAAAGCCTCGGCGGCGGGGTCTTCCTGCGCATCCAGGATGTCGGCCACCATGTCCTCACGTGCGGTTGCTACGGCTTCTGCGGGGAAAGTCGGGTGCAGGGCGGCATCTGCCAGAAGTTCCAGCATGGTGTAGGCATCCTCTGCCAGAGCGCGTGTTTTGAGGCATATGGTGTTGTTGCCGGCCGTGCCGGAGATGTTACCGCCGAGGTTTTCCACGGTCTCTGCCAGCTCAGCGGCGCTGCGGGTGGCGGTTCCCTTTAGCAGGCACTCCGACAGCAGGGTGCTGATGCCGTTGTTCTGCGCGGTTTCGCTGCGGCAGCCGGCTGCCAGGCAAAGGGTGGTGTAGACGAGCGGCACGCGTCTGTCTACACGCAGAACGACCCGCAGGCCGTTGGGCAGCTCGTGTATGGTGGGGGCGGGCAGGGAGGTAGCTGTATTCTGCACGCTCTCTTCGGGGTTGGAGCCGGTGGGATCCACGCTTACCTCGGTGAGCCGTTCCGGGGTCAGGTAGGTGGCGGCCACGCGGGCTACATCTTCCGCTGTGACTCGCCGCAGAGCTTCGGCCCACTCTTCTCCGGCATTGAGGTTGCGGGAGTGGTGCCAGTTGATGCCGATGAGGGCGGCGCAGCCCTGTACGGTGGAGATGGATTTGACACGGTTGGCGCGCATTTGGCGCAGGGCTCGCTGTACACCGACTGCGAAATCCGCTTGTGGTAACTCCGCCACATAGGCCAGCAGAGCTTCGCGCAATTCATCGCGGCGGGGGCGCTCCACATCCGCCTCGATAACGAAAGCACCCTCTCCTGTTTTTGCCGGTAGCAGGGTGGTGTTGGTGTCGTGCGCGAGCCCCAGAGAGTCGTGAAAATGCTTGTAGAGCCAGGCCGAGCGGCCATCTCCCAATATGGAGGAGAGAACGGCGAGCGGTGCGGCATCCGGGTGCCTGGTGTGGGGGGTACGCCAGGCGAGCATGAGGGTACTGGTGGGCTGGGCAAACTCTGTGCGGTGCAGGCGGCACCCCCACTGTCTTGGTTCCTGTACGGGCGGCGGCAGCTCGGCGGCTGCGGCGGGAATGCCGGCTACCTCTGCCTCCAGTGTAGCGAAAACCTCGGCCGGGTCGACATCTCCCACGATGCACACAAACATGTTGCCCGGGGTGTAGCGGCTGCGGTGGTAGGATACCATGTCTGCGTGTGTCAGAGTGTCAAAAAGTTTCCGGAACCCGATGACCGGCAGGCGGCGTGGATGCCGCTTGTACAGGGTTGTTATCAAGGCGCGGTAGGAGGCATCCTGCGGGTCATCGTTGTACATGGCCATCTCCCGCCGTATGACTTCTTTCTCTTTTTCGAACTCATCTATCGGGAAGGTGGGGGCAAACACGAGTTGTGTGAGGATGTGCAGGAACTGCTGCCAGCGGGAAGATGGCCCATCTATGTGGTATACCGTGCGGTCTGTGCTTGTGTAGGCGTTCCACAACCCGCCCAAGGAGGCTACTTCCTCGTTGAGCTGCTGGGCGGAGTACTCTGCTGTGCCTTTGAATACCATGTGCTCCAGCAAGTGCGAAAGCCCGGCGCCGCTGTATGCTCCCTCGTTTTCCGAGCCGGTGCCTACCCATACCTGCACACTGACTACGGGAAATGCCGTCTGTCGACTAACAATGGCTGTGAGCCCGTTTTTGCATATGTATACCTCGCCTTGCATGCCTTTCATTCTACCCCTTTGCCGCTACTCTGGCAAGCCGCAATAAAGTCACACCGCAGGGGAGAGCCTAAATAATTCCGGCTTTTTATTGTTTTTTGCTTGCAGTAGGGCGAATGAAAAGGTAGACTAAAGACAATCCTTATTCAAGGAACGATTCACTTTAGTATATCATGAAAGCAGGTGCTATATTAAAATTGGCATTGGTGCTGCTGGTAGCCGGCGGCGCGATGTATGCCGTGACCCCCGAACTGTTCATGGATATCTTACCGGTAGCAGAAAAAGCTACCGCCGGGCAAAAAGCATTGCCCCCTTCTCATCTTCCCAAAGAAGTAAAGGAAGCCATTGCAAGCGCGGATTACACAAAGGTGCAAGAGACTATCGTTTCTGCACTGAAGGGAAAAAGCATCAGCCCGGACAATCGTGAACAGCTGGAAATGGCCATGCTGCTGGAGTTTCTCCGCGAGACGGATGCCAAGGTGGCGACAGATTTCGCAAACAAGAGCAAACTGCGTAAAAAGTTTCTGGCTCAGTTTGCCAAGGATGCTGCTTGGCTGGAACTGTACCTGAGCTGCGGACTGGTACCGCACCACACGGATGTGGGGTTGGATGTGCTCTTCCGTATCTGGGAAGACTGTAAAGGCGATGTGGGCAACAAGGCGCTTGCCGTTGCTCTGGCCAGTGCTTGGGGGGGCGGCGAAACTGACCCATCTCCGCGAGCTAAAACACAGGATCCCAACAAGTTTAACCCTGTCTGGCGCTACAAATTTTTTGTGAAAAACGAGGCGCGTGGCGTCCTGCATCCCAACTTCGGCAAGCTGAAAGCCTGGGAGCTGCGCTTTGTGACCGGTAATCCCTGGCAGGATTGGGATGATAAGTCGTGTGAATGGGCGTTGGAAAACATCAATGTGCCGTGGGATAAATATAATGCCTCCTGTTGGGCTGCCACCTATACCGACCCATCCAAGTTCGGGGATACGGTACAGGGGGGAATGTATAACCTCCCCTACAGCAGCCAAAGCCAGGCCGAGGCATGCCACCGCAATGGCGGTGTCTGCGGTGCTATGTCGCACTTGGGCTGCGTAGCGGCTCAGGCACACGGCATACCGGCCTATACGGTGGGACAGCCCGGCCACTGCGCCTATGCAGTGCGTCCGGAGCGCGGCAAGTGGGTAGGGGGCTTCGGTGGCCCGGACGGCGGCATGCACAACCGTATTTTCGGCAATCAGGCTCCCACATCTTACATGCTCATGGAAAAGGTGTTTGGGGATGATGCCGCTGTGGAGAAAGCCTACCGCCACAGCTTCTGTGCCCGAGCATTGGAAGCAACCGGGGATACAGCCGGGGCTATCGATATGTGGCAGAAAGCGCTGAGCCTCTCTCCGCTGCATCCATTCTTCCGCACCGCTCTTTGCAAGCAGATGAAGGCTCAGGGGCTCACACCGGATAAAGCGTACGAGTATTTGAGCAGGACGATTCCTCACTACGCGGGGAATGGCTTCGCCGCCGTCAATATGATGGAGGATATGGCGGAGGAGATAGCCGCTATGAGCGATGCGCAGAAAATTAGACTCTATACTCTTTGCCACAAAATGATTTCCGGCACACCTTCTTCCTGGGCTGTGAAGTGCGAGGACATCATCCGGAAACAAAGCGACACGCTTTCTACATCGCAGGCAAAGGAGAAGTACCTTGGTATGGCGCTGGCTACGCATATGAATGCGGCAGATGCCACCACCTTCGGGCAGCTGCTGGAGTGGGCGCTCAAGAACTATGTGGAGAAGGGGCAGGAGGATGTCTTTGGCCGTGCCTTCTCCACAGCCGCCGCACAAGCGGAGAGCGGCTCCGGGAGTGGGGATACCAAAGCGGAAGCGGAGCGTATCAACAAACTGCGCTCTGCGTATGACAAGGCCATCATCGCGGCAGAGCAGGCTCGCTCTGCTACAGCTTTCCGCGCGCTCACAGAAGCTGCCACAAAAGTATGCGGCAAATGCACGCTGAATATCCCGCTCAAGAGCACGGTGCCCGGCAAACCGCTGGAGGCTGCGATGTTCCGCATTTCTTCCACCTGCCAGTGGGATGCACCCCAGTGGCATGCCAATATCACTACTCCCACGGGAGCTAAATGTCACACCGCCAAGGAGTCAAAACCGAACTTCGTGGTGGAGCTTCCCAAGCGTCGATTTGTCTCCGGCTGCATTATCCGCAAAATGGACGGCAACGAGGGGCGCATGAAAGCTGCTACGCTGTACACGAGCGAGGATGGCGCCACTTGGGTGCCCCGTGAAACAGTCGACAACATGCCCAAGGAATGGGCAGTCACCTTCCCGGAAGGTACATCGGCTAAGTGGCTTAAAGTCGAGTTCGATAATGGTACGGGCAAGGATTTCGCCCACCTCTCCCACTTTGTGGTATTTGGTAAATAAACAATTCTTTTTTCTGATATGATTAAAAATACGTTTCTGACCTGTCTGTTGGCACCTCTTGCTGCGCTGAGCATTCAAGCCGCCACGCTGAACTTCCCGGATGTAGAAGCGGCAAAAGAGCAGGCAAAGCAAGCCGGGAAACCCACGCTCATTATATGGTATGGTTCGGATTGGCAGCCGAATGTGGAGGCTTTTGCCAAAGACTGGCAGGCAGCCGGCGCAAAGTATGGCAACACCTATGTATTCGGTCAGTTCGATGAGCACTTGGGCCAAGAACGAGACCGCAACAAGGTGCTACCCATCGAGCATTTTAATCTCCCGGTTGCTATTTTACTGGCTCCCAATGGCTCCTACATGGCCGAATTGAGCGGACAACGCTTGGGGCAGGCAGAGGCTACTGTGCAAAAACTGGCTCCCTTGGCTGCTAAAGCCGGAAAGTTTGCCGAACTTGTAGAAAAAGCGAAAAGCGAGACCGGTGAGTCCGCTGTTCGCACAGCTGCTCGGGCTCTCTCCATGTTGAATATAAATGATGCCATGCGCCACAAGGAGCTCGTGAGCATCATCAATAAATTCGACCCGCAGGACACAAGCGGTTATCGCGCCCAATACTGTCTGGACCACCTCGGTATGTATGCCGAAATCAACGGCATCCTGAAGGGTGGTAAGGAAGGAAAACTGAGCGGCAAGGAACGCGAGTTTGCCAAGGCGGAAGCCTATGTACGCAAGGTGCTTGCCGGCTCGGTGTTGAAGGGGGCAGAGCGTCGCCAGCAGTGGCTGGCCGGCCTTTCCTACATACAGCGCGAGCGCATACTATCCACCACGACACCGGAGAATCGGGACGTCTCCCCGCTGCTGGCCACATTCCGCGAAATTATTGCCTTGGATCCAAACAGCCAATATGCAGTAGGTGCCACCAAATTCCTGCACTACTGGGATCCCAACACATTCAACACTATAGAAGGCGGTTACTACACACGAGGTGACCAGACTCTTGGTTTTGAGAAAGACTGGCACGTTGATGTAACGAAAGACATCGACGGCCCGGGCACCTACACTTTCTCTCTCGTACCTGTGGAGACCGGTGCTATGGTAAGTCGTAATTTCCGACTTGTCGTGAATGGTAAAGTGGTGGCGACGCCGAGTATCTCTGCCGACACAAATACGAAAACCGTGGATTTCGAGGTGCCGGCTGTTCCCAAAGGCGCTAAGGTGGAAGTATGGCTCACCGCCAAGTGTAACACCGGCTGGATGGAAGCCAGCGGGTTTATCCGCATGGAAAAGAAGAACTAATACTCAGTGAGTCGGGGAATTTCCGACTCGCTGAATCTTATTTAATATCATGAAAATCAGGCTCAGAAAGCTCATCGCGCAGGCCACTCTGGTGCTGCCGCTTCTCACCGCAGTTTTGCCTAGTGCAGAAGCTGTCGCCATTTATCCCCAACCGCAGCTCAACGGATTGCGTTCCGTCACTACCAGAGTAACCGATGTTCAAATATTGATGCGCACCCCGGCGGATACAGGCGGTATGTGGCAACGTCTGCCGAATGTGCCGGAGGGCTACGCCATCGACATCACCCCCGGTAAGCTTACAATTTACGCAAACGATGAAGCCGGCGCCTACTACGCCCGCCAGAGTATCATACAGATGCTCTACAATGTAGAAGGTTCTACACTGGCACACAGTGATGTCTTTGCGGACAAAACATTGCGCGAAGTAACGCGCTTGGGTGAGTTGCCCATGGGTATCTTGGTGGACTGGCCGGATCTGCCGGCGCGCGGTGTGGTAGAGGGCTACTACGGTGCGCCGTGGAGCTTCGAGGCTCGATGCTCCATTTTCCGCTTCATGGGGCGAAACAAGATGAACACCTACATCTACGCTCCCAAGGACGACCCCTACCACCACGGCAGAGGGTGCTACGAGTCTTACCCGGAGCAGAAAGCGGCAGAGCTCGCAGACTTGGTCAAGTATGCTCACAGGCACCATGTGCGCTTTGTCTGGGCTATCCACCCCGCCAACACCGTGAACTGGGCGGACAACGGCGGCAAGACCCAACTGGATGCCCTTTGCCACAAGTTGCAGCAGATGTATGAGCTGGGTGTACGCGACTTCGGCGTACTGGTGGACGACTCCAGCGGGGAAATTGGCAAGGCAGAGCGCCAAGTGCAGCTTACGAACTATATACTGGAGAACTTCATCCGCAAACACCCGGATGTGAATCAGACCCTCATCATGTGCCCCACCGGCTACAACCGTAGCTGGACGAACCCTCAGTTCCTCCAAACTCTCGGCAATGGTCTGGACAAGAGTATCCCTACCATGTGGACCGGTGATACTGTGGTGCACGACATCACGCTGGATGGCCAGAAGTGGGTGAACGCCCATGTAAAACGCCCCACTTTCATATGGTGGAATTGGCCGTGCAACGATTTCAAACGCAGCCGCCTCTCCATGGGGCGCACCTATGGGTTGGATACCGACCCCGACATGAAAAACCGGATGAGCGGCTTTGTCGCTAACCCGATGGAGCATGCGGAAGCCAGCAAGGTGGGGTTGTTCGGCGTTGCGAACTACACCTGGAATATAGATGATTTTGAGTCCGTCACTACCTGGCAGGCCGGCATCAACCGCCTCTATCCGCTGCACCGCGAAGCCATGCAGTGCTTCTGCTCGCACAACTCCTACCTGCTACCCAACGGCCATGGTTACTTCCGCGAGGAATCCGTGCATATAGCAGATACGGCAAACAGCTTCATTGCCAGCCTCGAAGCCAATAAGCCGGACAAAAAAGCCGCTCAGCTTCTCCAGATTGAGTTCGACCGCATGGTCACCGCCGCTCGCGAGCTCAAACACAGCCAAAACCCGGTATCCGGGCTTTGCGAGGAGATTCGCCCTTGGTTGGACCAGTTCGAGCTCACGGGTATTGCCGGCTCCTCTATCATGACCACATTCGCAGCAACGGATGAGTACGCCTTCCACTACTTCTTCGACACAGTGCAAGCTATGTACGATATGCGCGCCACCCTGCGCAACGAGTGGAGCCATAGCGGTGTACGCAAGGTGGACGATGTGGAGGTGGCCGCCTTTGCCATGACCCCGGTTGTGAACGCCGCTTTTGCCTACATGAACTCGCGTGTGTATGCCGAGCTCTCCGGCCAGGAACGTCCCATCCCCAAATTCTCTGCCTCCATCGGCAACACGCGAGAGGAGACCTCCAAGATTTTGGATTCCCGCCCGGACACGTTCTGGTCCAACAACGCGCGTCAGCAAGCCGGCCAGTGGTATTGCTTGGACTACGGTTCACCTATCACCATCAACAATATATGTCTTATAACCGGTGGTGCACGCCGGAATGATTATCCGGAGTGCGTGCAGTTCGAGCTCTCCGACGATGCTAAAGATTGGCAGCCCGTCGGCTCGCCCCAGCGGGGCAATATGGCCATAGTGAACCTCTCCAAGGAACCCGCCAAGGCTCGCTATGTGCGCTTCCGTATCACCGAGCCGCGCCACAACTGGCTCTCCATTTGCGAGTTCGCTGCAAATCGTACGCTTCCTCCGTATGTAGACAGCACCCTGACCGGCTGCAATCTGACCGCTTTCAGCAACAAGGGAGACATTGGCATTAACCGCGTTATGGAAGTTTGCCGGATTTCCCCCGGCAGCTACATTACGCTGGAGCTTCCCACTCCTATCTTCCCGGAGTGGGTGGAAATCAACCTCGAAAACGGCGAGCTGGCTTCCTGGGGTACCATAGAGCTAACCCTCGAATCCGGGCGTGTCGTACAGCTGCGGAAGCCGGTGGTCAAAAATCGCTTCTTTATCCCGAAAGCGGAGCTGCCCTCCGAGCGCATTTCGGCACTGCGAGTCACAAACTCCGGCAAGACAACACAGGAAATCAAGCTCACAATCTTCCGAGTCGGTATCACAGAAAACGCCTTCGATACAGACACACGTTGTATTACGGATGCAGACATTGCCACCAGCTACTTATGCTCCAAAGCAGCTCTGGATGTCACGCTGCCTGTGCCGGAGGGCTCCTCAGAGCTTATCCTTGTGGGCAATGCAGCCGTAAAAGTGAGCCATGCCACCCTCACCAAGGAGGGCGAACATGTGCGCCGCTACAAGCTGGCACCCGGGGCTACCTCTGTGCGTATTACCCACCCGCAAAAGGAACATACCTTCCTGAACGAGGCTATCTTCCGCTGAAGCCCGTAGGGCGTTTTCCCTGCCACATACTCCGCTTCCCGTCTTCTCAGCGGCGGGAAGCGGCTTTTTTCTGCCACTTTTGCGGCCGCCCCACTCTTTTTGCTTGCAGTGAGTCATCCGAATCGGTAGAATAGAGCAGACCCTTGTTCAGGGATAGTACTTTTACATCATCATGAAAGCAGGAAACGTAGTAAAACTGGCTCTGGCCGTGCTTATCGCGGCGGGTGCCACCTATGCTGTGAAACCGGAGCTCTTCAAGGATATACTTCCGGAGAGAGTTGTGGTCAATGCAAAGAAAACAGCCGGCAAGAAAACAGCCGGCATTAAGAATCTCGGCATCATCAAAGGTGCAGAATGGGCGGATTGTGCCAAGGTACGCGATAAAGTAGCGACCGAAATCGCCAAAAAGGTGGGCAACATGTCCGAAAACTCCGTGGCAGAGTTCATGCAAAGTCCGGAGAACCGCCTGCTGCTGGCACAGTGGATTATTGCCGATGCCGAGCTGCGTGGCTTGGAAGAAGTGGCAAAGGCAAATGAAGAACGCGCCAAAAAGCTCGAAGATTTGCAGAAACAGCTGGCGGAGCTCAAAGCGGATATCCCGGCCGGTGTCACCCCGCCCGCCTCTGTGGCTTGGAATATCAAGAATCTGGAGAAGCAGATAGCCGCACTCGAGCTCGAGCAGAAGAGCGACCACCTCTTAAGCGAGAGCGCCGCCGGCAAGGGAGGCAGCAAACTCATGGAGATGATAGGCGGCGACCCTGAGTGGGCGGCACAGTTCGCCTTCTCCGGCGAGTGTATTCGCCCGGGTGTCGCGCTTTCTATACTTAAAAAGCTTTCCAAAGATAACCCCGACTTGGTGAAGAACCGCATGGTGCGCGATATCGCCACCGCTACAGCTCTGGAGTACGCTAAGTCGAACTGGAATCAGGCAGATGCCGTGGAACGCGCCAACTTCTACATCCAATCCTGGAAGGATGACCGCCTTAACACCGTGTTCGACACTATCCCCATGTGGCAGCGCCGTATGGTGTGCGGCTGCAAGGGCGACAACCCCTACGGCTCTCTCTCCAGCCTGCAGTGGGCGCAGGACCACATGCGCCTGCCGGCCGATCGCTATAGCGGTTCCTGCTGGCGCTGCGCCTATCGCCTCAACAACATCTACGGCGACTCCATCCACGGCCCGCTCTACTACGCTCCCTTCGAAAGCGAGCTGGGGGATAACCGCATGGCTATGACCTTCGACATCGGCGGTGTGTGCGGCAGTCTCTCGCACTTCGGTGCCTTTGCGGCACTGGCCAATGGTGTGCCGGCCATGACCGCCGGCGAACCCGGGCACTGCGCTTTCCTTGTGCTGGTGGGCGACAAGTGGACCCCCGCCTACTCTCTGAGCTGGCAGCGCGGTCTGCACTGGCAGGTATTCAGAAATGTGCATTCCTTCTCCTCTCTGCATAGTGCCACGGAGCTTTTCTCCGATGAGCAGAAATCGCAGACTGAGCTCTCCAACGCATGGCGTGTGCTGGCCAACATCAAGGCCGCCGCGGGCGATCTGAGCCAAGCCGCCTCCTGCTACGAGAAAGCAACGAAGGCACAGCCCCGCAACTGGTATGTGTGGCGCGAGTGGATGGAGGCTCTCAGCAAGAGCGAGGCCGCTACTGCCGGCCACTGGACACAGCTCAACGACTCGCTTTGCTCCAAGTTGGTGCCCATTTACCCCGAGATGGCTTTCGAGATGATGCAGAAAGGCATGGCGGACGGTCTGGCCAAAGCTCTGGGCAGCAAGCCCGCCCAGCTGCGCAAGGCCTACCTCAAGTTCTGGCAGAACATCAAGGAAATGGGGCCGGACCGCTGGCATATCGAAAAACTGGCAGACATGCAGTTGGCCGGCATGGGGATAGATGCTAAGGCTCCCAAGGAGCTGTGCAGCTACTACTCCGAGGTGCTCACAGGCCTCATTGGCGACGAGAAGTACGGCCCTGCCATCCTGAACTGGGGCAATACCCTGAGCGAAAAACTCGGCAAAGCCGACAAGAGCCTTTTGACTCAGGCCATGATAAGCAGCCTCAGCAAGAACAGCACCATGAGCAACGAGGACCGCATTAAGCTGCTTTCTCCCGCTGTGCTGGCAGCAGAGAAGAGCCGCGATATGGCCTCTTTCTGCTCCCTCGGCAAGATGATTGCCGATCTGGGGCACAAGAACCCGGGCGTGCAGATTCCTGCTTTCCAACCCTACCCCGGCAAGCTGGCTTCCGAGGGCGGCATGGTATGGATGAGCTCCACCTCCAACTGGGATAAGCCGCATGAACACGCCGGCCTGCTCACCCCGCAGGGTGGCACTTTCCATACTAGCAAGGACAAGGATGCCTGGGTAGCTGTGCAGCTGCCCCGCCAGGTAAATGTGACCGGGGTTGTCATCGTCACTGCTCCCGGAAATCAGCACCGCCACAACAACATGGTGATACAGGTTTCTGAGAACGGCGAAGACTGGACGGATGTGGAAAACCTCGGCCCCTGCAAGCAGCGCGTCATGCGCAGCGACCTGGGCGGCAAGTTGCCTCTGGCCAAGTATGTGCGCATCCTGCGCGCCGGCGGCCCGGAGTTCTTCCACCTCAACGGTATCTACATTTACGGCAAACAGGCTGCTTAACCTATAACTCTTTTATACAACAATGAAAGTTACCAATAGCTTACTCGCTCTGGCTTTGGCTCTGGCTCCCTTTACCGCTGCAGCCTACCAGAAAGCAGAGAATTTGGAACAGGCCAAAAGCCTCGTCACGGATGACGGCTACGCTATCGTGATGTATGCGCGGGACTGGGATAAATACAGCAAGAAAACCGCCAAGCTCATGCTGGCAGATGCGGCTGTAAGCAAAGCTCTGGGGAATGCCGTCGTCATGGAGATGGATGTGCCGAACGTTACCCCCAAGGAAGAACACGAGGCCAACAAACAACGCTTTGGCAACCTCGACCTCTCATTCCCGAACGTTTATCCCGCCATCGTGCTCTACGACAAGACCGGGCGCCGACTTGCCGATATCTGCATTCCCTTTGCCGAGCGCAACAATCCCACTGCCGTGGCAGAGAAGGTTGCCACAGCTATGGCCGCTGCACGCAAGCAGACCAAGCTTTTGGCAAAGGCAGAAAGCGCGCAGGGGGTGGAGAAAGCTCGCCTTATCGGCCAAGCGGCTGCTGTGCCGGGCGTGACTCGCCCCAAAGATGTCGCCAAGACGCTGAAGCAGCTCGACCCGGAGGATAAGAGCGGCATGTACGAAGTTGCCACCCTCAACCTCTACGAGACTGCTATCCAGACGGCCTCTACCACGGATTGGGAAGCCGACCTCGCCAGGATGAAGAAGCTCATCGATAACCCGCTGCTCACCACCGACCAAAAACAGCAGGCCTGCTGCATTGCCATCGGCTTGCTGCGCCGCCATGGTGGGCTGGCTCGCAAGGCGGAGCTCAAGGCTATGCTGGCAAAACTTCGCACGCTGGATCCCAACAGCCTGCTGGGTAAGTCCGCTAGCGATGCCGAGCGTCTGTGGGTAAGCGAGCTGAACCTCATCGAAGGTTGGAGCCCCTCTGTACTGCCGGAAGGTCCGGAACCCGTGGAGGTGGCCGGCAAACTGCCCATCTCCGGAGCCGGCGTTTACGAGGTAACCTTTACCTACAAGAAGGGAGGCGAGGCACTGCGCATAGCTGCGGTGGAACTCTACGACGGCAAGAAGAAAGTGGCAGAAGACCGCCACGCCGGCTCGACCGGGCACAAGAGCAGTAACAATGTCTACTCCCTCGATGTGCCCGCCACCGTTAAGAAACCGCGACTCATCGTCACTTTCAACATGGGTGCCAAGCGCGATTCTTACGGCAAGATTACCATCACCAAAAAATAAAAGCTGAATGCCGGATTCTCCGCATCAGAAGAAAGCAGCCCCCGCAAACTTGTGGGGGCTGCTCCTTATCGCCGCAGCGGCTGTGGGTTTCGTGTATTGGAATGCCTACAACACCCGCCCGCACGCACCCGCGCAGCCCATCCCTTTCTCCCACTCTACCCACACCGCAGCAGATAAGGCCGGCATGGATTGCCGCGCCTGCCACCCCGCCGCGCACCACGCTGCCGGTGCAGGGCTTCCGGCTGCTTCCTCCTGCTTGGACTGCCACCGCCACATCCTTGCCGCAGACCCGCGCCTGCTTCTCCTGCACGCCGCCGCCAATACGGAGCACCCCGTCTATACCGGCGAGCCCCTGCGCTGGGTTCGCAAAGCACCCCTGCCGGCTACCATTGCCTTTCACCACGGCCAACACGCCGCCGCAGGCATCTCCTGCGAGCAGTGCCACCCCACCTCGGACTCCCAAGCTCCCCACCCCATGCGCTCCTGCCTGGAGTGCCACCGCCGCGAGGCCGTGCCCACCAACTGCGACCGCTGCCACAAGTAAAAATCGTAGACTCTCAATTTTGTGCCATATGGGAAATGGTGTCCGTATAATCTTGTGACAAATCTCACAAAAAATTGAACTTGAAGCAATTTTGTTCTTGATAGGGGGGTATGCTACATTCTCTGTACACCCCAAGAGAATAGTCTTTTGGGGTAAAAGTACTAAAATAGAAAGCAAAAACTTATGGCGCACAGTAGCACTTGTAGGGTATGTGGAGGACACATCAGAGTAGGTGACTTGAAAGGAAATGTTGGATGCAATGCAAAATGCATGCCTGTCCCACTGTTGTTATGGTTATTACCCATACCTTTGATTTCTGCATGGGAATAAAAATCGCAGGTCCTAAATTTTGTGGAGAAGCATGCAAGAGAGAATGGGAAAAAACCATCCTTTGGCGTGGATTTGGTATCTAATTTGGTCGCATTGTGGTTTAGGCCTGATTTTCTGACGATAAAATAATCTCAAGGAACAACTATATGTTCAAGCGGGGTAGCCAAGCCCTGCAACGTGCGACCGCCCTTGGTTTTATAGCCTTGAGCGGTAGTTTTTTCGAGCGGCTATGGCTTGCAATCCTTTGGCAAATAGCGTCCGAGTAAAATCCGAGTTGCTGGTATGCGTTTTCAGCCGTTTTTGGGCGGTTTTTGAGAATGCTTCCAAAGAGAAGAGGGAGTTACTTTTTATCGTAACTCCCTCATTTTCAGTTATACGCACGAATGGACTCGAACCATCACGATGTTACTCACTAGAACCTGAAACACCCTTCTGCATTGAATTATCAATAAGTTGCGTATTTTTACGAGTTCGGGCCGAGAAAAGTCTTTACAAATCACTCTCTTTTTGCTATACTATAACTATGCCGTAACTCCTTCTGCAAGAAGGTTGTCCGTATGGCTATAATAACAACTGTAAGAAGTCTTGACAAGCAAATAAATGAGTTTTGCAAGACATCTTATTACAAGGATAATACAAGATACAGAGAAACAGTAATAAAATCAAAGAGAAGGTATAAGAAGTGGTAGCATCAGCAATAAAAGAGAAGAAAACAAAGTCTAAAACAAAACTGTGGGAAATTGAGGGCAAGCGTGTGTATCTGCCGAAAGGCATAAGCGCAGAGGCATGGCGTGGTAAGGTTCTGAAACTGATTGTCACGAAGACAGAGCACGGCAAATCAAAAAGGGTATCATTCCCTTGGTCACTCGCAGGACTTGAAGAAGCGAGGGCTCTGAATGACGCACTGAAACGAGAGGCTAAAAGGTATGGCTCTGATTTCGGTAACATCACCGAGGACGAGAAACGCGCACTTGACCTGTGGAGAGAATACACCAAGGAAGCGCGAAAGCACGGTTTTGCATTTGCTAGTGCTTATGAAGTCATGAAGGATGGCTTGGAGAACCGTAACACCACCTCCCCCGACTTCAACACCCTGGCTCGTCTTTACTTTGACAAGGAACTCATGCGTAAGACTGATGGAGAACTTACCGAGCACGCAGAAACCGTGAAGAACCGCTTATTCAACTACATCTGCCCCGCCCTTGGTCAAAAACCTGCTCACACCATCACGGAAAGTGAAGTTGAGAACTTTCTCAATTCCCTGAAAGGCATGAATGGTAAGCGTGCCTCTGTCACCACTCGCACACAGTATCTCAATCTCCTCAAATCTGTATTCAAGTTCTGCATCAAACAGGGAGCGATACCTGCTGAATACAATCCTGTCGCAAAACTCACACCCCCGACCAAGAAGAAGAAGCAAGAACCTGAAATCCTGACCGTGGATGAAGTAAAGCGCATCTTCTCCTTCGTGAAGAACACACCAAGGTATCACAAGTTCCTTCCTGCCCTTGCCGTAGGGTTCTTCTGCGGTGCTCGTGTGGAAGAACGCGCAAAGATGACTTACAGAGACATCTTTGTTGGTGGTCGTAATGAAGTCTTTATTCCCGCAAATAACGCCAAGAATGGTGAGGCTCGCTACATCTACCCTGAAAAGAACTTCCGTGAGTGGCTAGACTACGCCAAGAAACAGGGTGTTACCATGCATCCTACTGAATACCTGCTCACAGGTAACACATCAAAACAGCGCAGGGATGCTCACAGTTCTTTCCTGCGAACCCTTACAAGGGAAACAGGTATTACCCTGCCTAAAAACTGTATCCGTCACACGGCTGCTTCATTCATGGCAGAGATGAAAGGTTACACAGAAACCGCGAACCAACTCGGACACGACATTGCCATGCTCCTGCACCACTACCGCCGAGCCATCACCAAGACAGAAGCAGAAGCATACTTCAACATCACTCCTGATTCGGTGTAATTTTTCTGAAAAAAAATCTCCTATTTTACACGATAAGTCGCTTATTTTCATAAGAACTCGTGTAAAATAGAAGTATGAATAAACAACAGAATACTATTGAGACAGACACCGTGATGACACGGTGTGAATTAGCCAAGAAGTTACACATCGCTCCTGATACCGTTACTCGCTGGGCAAAGCAAGGGCTGCCTGTCCTCTACATCGGTAAGGTCAAAGAGGTAGCCAAGGGAGCACGCCCTCGTTATCTCTACTCACAGGTAATGAAGTGGCTTGAAAATCAGCAGAGTGGTATCGTGTGGTAACAGGTGGAGTGTAAGTGTATGAAAGATAAAGCCAAACGAAACTTTGATGACTTTGAGATTGAGAGTTACCATGACATCGTTGCGGGTATTCAAGGTCACTATCCTGCTGACCTTGATACCTCAATAACAAAGTTCTTCCTAGTCCCGAAGTATCTTATTACGGATAAGCAGGTTCTGTATGCTACTCACAACTTCACAAGAGGTTATACTGCTACTGAAAAGGCAGAGTATAAGAACGCAAGCATCAAGGCACAGGAATACTTGTTGAAATCAGCGGTTGGTCATGCTTCACCTAATCCTGATGAGAAAGCAATACAACGCTGGGAACGCTTGGCTCATCAATATCAGAAGACTTGTGACTTCATTGACTGTTCAAGGAAACAGAAACGGCTTACAAGACTATCTGCCAAGGCTACTGTGGCGGTATCATTCAACGATGCTTACAGTTTCAGTGATGAAGAACAGAAAGTCTTGAAACAACAAGGAATCCAAGTGATGCAACAGGGTATCAAAGACAAGGTTGAAGCCCTAGGCTATACCGTGAAGGAATACAAGAATCACTTCAAGGTAAAGAGGTTTGATACCAGTAGTAAGACTTGGAAGACAGACTACATTGAATACACGGGTTTTTATTTTCTTATCAATAGAAACGCTTTGATAAGCAGTATTTTGCAAGGAGAACTCTGCCACAAAGGTAAGGTGTGGCAGGATGGTGTGCAAAAGGTTATCAAAAGAGGAAGACCATACCCTGAATTTACTTTTATTGATAGCAACGGTATCATTCACAGTTACGAAACTATGAAACAGGCTGCCACAGAACACTTTGAGGTGTCTGCAAAGACTTTGCAGCGAAGTCTCAAAGCAAAGTGTGGCAAGGATTTCATAATAAGTGGTGAAACTTACACTTTGCTGGACTGAAAACACTTTGTCCTGTAATTCCTCTTGTTATTTTATTATAATAGTATGAGATAGATAGTATAACAGGAGTAATTAGAGGACATGGCTTATTGTAGTTGAACACTGCGAGAATAACTACCGCTCACGCTGTTCGCTCGCCGTTATTCTCTTGGTGAAACTCGGTGAAGGCATGCTTCCCCTTCGTTTCCTGATAAGGACACACGCGCTCCGCTAATGCGTGTGTCGGCATTTTTAGGATAATTGCAGCCGCGTGACTTCATAAGCAGTCAGCATTCTCAATGCTGTAGCAAGCAGAAAAATCGTAAAAGATTAGAATTTTAGACCTTACGAGAATGAAGACTACTTGCTTATAACTGTTACCGCGAAGCGAATACTACTGTTACGGTTTGATTATCAACAACAAGACAGGCAACAGCATTGAGAATGCTGTATTGTAGGACCGTTGGATTGTAGTTATCTCTTTCTCCTTTCTTATGACCATGAAACACACACTTTTCACACTCCTTGCGGCTCTCGTAGCATCTCCTGTCTTTGCAGGAAATCTTACTTCTGATGATTGGACTACGACTTGCAGCGAATACCATACCCACAATTTTACCTTTGTGGATGGTAATCTCGTAGCACATGGCGGCGTTACAAGCGGATCCGCAGGCTCCTGCGATTTGCTTTATAAATCTGCTCACAAGATGGAGAATGGTAGCAGCCTTGCCATCACATTGCAGTTTGCATCAACACAAGGCTTGGATGATTTTACTATTGGAACTTCCGAACATGGATTGGAATTGTTTGTATGTACATCTGGGAACGATTTTGTATTAACGCACTGGGATCCGATAATCGGAGATTGGCATGCTTACACCCTTTCGGAAGCGGATGAAAATTCTGCTACACTTACCCTCAATTTTAGCGTTGAGAATGATAACCTTTGTTACACATACACATTCAACGGAGAAACAAAAACAAGTGAGAAAATTACAGCAGTAGAGAGGATTGATACAATAGAGTGGTTTGGTACGACATGGCAGCCTTACCTCGGATGGGATAGGGATAATGCTACCTCAGTTACGGTGACGGAGGTAACATTCACTGCTCCTATTCCTGAACCAGCCACAACCATGCTTGCCCTCCTTGCTTTGGCTGGTCTGGCGGCTCGCCGCCGCCGTAAGTAATTCAATTTTACATCAAATAATTACAAGGGGCGCTACTTGTAACAGGGTAGCGTCTCTTTTTATTCTCTATTCTGATAATCAGGTAAATACTTGTATGATACTCGTTGAATTATCCAAGTTATTGAAAGATGGTAAGATTGACAAACACGCCTCACGCTCCTCTCAATTCCTGCAACTCGTAGATGCCGTATTTGATGAAGCCGCCAAGCAGATGACGATTGAGGAGCAGGACGAAGATACAAGAACTGATGAAGAACAGTTGCTTGACTGCTTTTATGAAGCAACACCGCTGACCTTTGAGCAGATGGTAAGGAAGTATTACAGACAGCCTGGAAAACGCAGAAAGTGATTGCGGGTTTGACTTTGTAATGCTGACTGCACAGAACTATACCCCTTACTCACACCACCTTTGATGGTAAGCACTTACCAAGAATGATAAAGCACAAAACTATTGTAAAAATTTTCACGGAATTTTGATACCGATTTTCAACCTTGCTATCCTTTTTACGATTCATAGCATTTTCTATTAGAATGACTTATAAAAATAACTTTTGTATAAGGAAAGGTCGTTTTCACGAAGCACCCTTACAGATAACTGCCCCCCTGTGACGATGAGCATCCGAGTAAAAACAACTCGGAAAAGAGGAACG
>JAZNTO010000102.1:0-60721 GCA_045591805.1 Akkermansia sp.
GGGGGGGAGGGTCAGCTCCGGCGTGTTCAGCAGGGTTTCCCCGTGGCAGATGATATCCACATCGCAGGTGCGCGGGGCTCCGTATACCCCCGTGCGCTCGCGCCCCAGCTCCTGCTCGATGTGGCGGCATATCTCCAGCACTTCGTGTGCGCTGTGCTGCGTGTTGACCTCCACACAGGCATTCAGGAAAGGCGGCGAGCCGGGCGGGCAGCCTACCGGCTCTGTCTCATAGAGCTGCGAGAGGCGCAGCCCGCCGAAAGCCGCTGCCAGGAAATCGCAGGCGCGCTCCAGCGTAGCCAAGCGGTCTCCGACATTCGAGCCGAGGGAAAGAATGACGCTGTGGGTGGGAGTCATTTTTCAGTCTGCAAAGCCCAGCACGTCCTGCATGGTGTAGAGCCCGGCGGGTTTATCTGCCAGCCAGAGAGCGGCGCGCACGGCACCGCCTGCAAATGTCATGCGGCTGGAGGCCTTGTGCGTGAGCTCGATACGCTCGCCATCCGTGGCGTACATCACGGTGTGGTCGCCCACCACGTCTCCGCCGCGCATGGAGTGCATGCCAATCTGTGCCTGCGGGCGGGCACCCACCAGGCCGTTGCGGCCGTGCATCACGTCCTTTTCGTAGTCCAGCCCGGTGACATCGCACACCACCTCGGCGAGAGTGCGCGCAGTGCCGCTGGGAGCATCCAGCTTGTGGTGGTGGTGCATCTCGATAATCTCGATATCGTAATCCTTCAGGATAGCCGTAGCCTTGCGGGTGAGCCAGAAGAGGGTGTTGACGCCCACGGAGTAATTGCTGGCAAAGACGATGGGAATCTGCTTGGCCGCCTCGGAGATGGCGGCTTTTTCCTCTGCCGTGTGGCCGGTAGTACCGATGACCAGGGGCTTGCCCTGCGCTACGGCAGTAGCCAGCAGCTCGGGGGTGAAGCCGTGGAAAGAGAAATCGATGGCAATATCCGCCTGCTGCATGGCTGCTGCAATATCCTGCCCTACATCATGCGTGGAGGCCACTTCCGTGGCGGGATTCTGCTCTACAGCCTGCTTAACAGCCTGTCCCATGCGGCCGGAAATCCCGGTGATAAGTATCTTCATAGTGGTACGGATTTACAGGAGGTTGTAGCTCTTCAGCAGATCTGCCAACTGGCCGAGCTTGCTCTCAGCAAGCGGTGCCAGCGGCATGCGAATCTCCCGGCTCATATCACCACGCAGTGCCATGGCGGCCTTTATCGGCACGGGGTTGCCGTCCAGGCTCATGAGCCCTTTCATGAGCGGGTAATACTTCTTCTGCAGTTCCAGCGCCTTTTTGCCGTCCCCGGAAAGCGCTGTGTCTACCAGAGCTTTCATCTCGGCCGGCGCTACATTGGAGGTCACGGACACAAGCCCCACGGCACCGCAGGAGATGAAGGGGACGGTCAGGCCATCGTCCCCGCTCAGAATAGCGAAGTCTGCGGGCAGCGCCTGCACCAGCTGGTTCACACGCTCTACGCTACCACCGGCTTCTTTGATGGCTACGATATTCGGGCAATCTTTTGCAAGGCGAGCCACGGTGTCCACAGCAATCTCGATACCGCTGCGACCGGGGATGCTGTAGAGCAGGATGGGCAGGGTGGTAGCCTCCGCAATGGCTTTGAAATGGCGGTATACGCCCTCCTGGCTGGGCTTGTTGTAGTAGGGGCAAACTTGCAGGGTGCCGTCTGCGCCCATAGCCTCTGCCTCTTGGGTCATGGCGATAGCCTCCACGGTGCTGTTGGAGCCGGTGCCGGCGATGACTTGGCAGCGCCCCGCCGCAAATCGGATGGCGAGGCGGATAACCTCCATGTGCTCTTCGTGGCTGAGGGTGGGGCTCTCGCCGGTGGTGCCGACGGGCACGATGCCGTCTACGCCGCCGGCTATCTGTGCTTCCACCAAAGCTTTCAGGGCTTCGGCGTCGATTTTGTTATCTTTGAAAGGGGTGACAATAGCTGTGTAAAGTCCGTGGTACTTCATAATCTCGCGGTCATTCTACCACATTCTGCCGAAAAGTCACGCTTTTTTGCAGCAAAAGTGCGAACAGAATGTGTTTCGCGTAGGCTCTCACAGCGAAATCTCGTTACCAATCGCGGAAAATTTGTCCGCAACTACCTCCGCGAAAATGGAGCCGACCAAGACAGCCACGGTAGGTTGCAATTTGTCGAGGTGCCATAAAAATACCCGGCACGAGACCGCAAATAACCGTTTTTTTCTGACATGATAGGCATGATGGCGTGCGGGCGGCTTGTCTGCATGCGCAAAGCTGCATAAAATGCGGGGCAGAGATGATGAGCTTCACACTATTCCGCGTACAGGTAAGCATACACCCCTCGCTGTGGGTGATGCTGGTTCTGCTCAGTGGCCTGTTTACGGGATTTACAGCCGGTGTGGCAGGTGCTGCCTTGTTTGGGGTAGCACTGTTTTTTTGCCTGTTTGCGCACGAGATGGGGCATGCGCTGGTGGGGCGTATGCTGGGGGGAGGTGAGCCGGTCGTATACTTGGCTTGGCTGGGGGGAGATTGCTGCAACGAGACGGCACGGCTGACGCGCCTGCAGGGCGTGCTCATGACAGCAGCCGGGCCGCTGGCCTCTGTGTGTCTGCCTCTGGTGCTGGTGTGGCCGGCTGTGTCTTTGGTGGCAGGGGATGTGTGGGTGGGATTTCTGACCACGCTGGGTTTTGCGCTGGGGCTTGTGCCGGCGGGGTTGGCGGAGGTGAGTCCGCCCATGGTGCTGTTGTTCGGCGTGTATCTGGTGCGTATATGCGTGTGGTGGAGTTTGCTCAATCTGCTGCCTGTCTACCCGCTGGATGGAGGGCGAATCATGCACGGGCTCATGAGCTCTACGCAGAACATGCACCGCCTCAGTCTGACCTTTGCGGCGATTCTGCTTTTCTTTTTTCTGGCACTCGGGGCATGGTGGATGGTGTTTATCATGGCCACGCTGGCGGTGTTGAATTACCGCTGCATGAACAATGAGTAAGCAATAGCCCGTACTTTTGCATTGACTTTTTTCTCTTAACGTAGATAATACCCACCCGTATGGCACAACAGAACGCAATATCACCCACGCGCGCGGAGGATTTCCCCGAGTGGTATCAGCAGGTTATTAAGGCCGCAGACCTCGCGGAGAACTCCGAGGTGCGCGGTTGTATGGTCATTAAGCCCTGGGGCTATGCTATCTGGGAGCTTATTCAGCAGCAGATGGACGCCGAGTTCAAGCGCACAGGCCACACCAATGCCTACTTCCCGATGCTTATCCCTGTTTCCTACTTGGAGAAAGAGGCTGAGCATGCCGAGGGTTTTGCTACAGAGTGTGCCGTGGTTACCCACCACCGTCTGGAGGCCGTGAAAGACCCCGAAACCGGCAAGACAAAGATGATTCCCAGCGGTGAGCTGACGGATAAGTACGTGATTCGCCCCACGTCCGAGACGGTTATCGGCGCGGCATTCTCTCGCTGGCTGGAGAGCTACCGCGACCTCCCCTTCAAGGTAAATCAGTGGTGCAACGTGATGCGCTGGGAAATGCGTCCGCGCATCTTCCTGCGCACTGCCGAGTTCCTGTGGCAGGAGGGGCACACCGCCCACGAGACCCAAGCCGAGGCCGAGGAGGAAACAGCCGTCATGCACAAGGTGTACGAGGATTTCCAGCGCGATGTACTCGCAGTGCCCTCCATACCCGGCGAGAAAACCGCCCATGAACGATTCCCCGGTGCTGTGCGTACCTATACGGTAGAGGCCATGGTGCAGGATCGCAAGGCGATTCAGGCCGGCACCTCGCATTTCTTGGGGCAGAACTTTGCTAAGGCCCAGAATATCTCCTTTGCCGGCCGCACCAACGGGCGCCAATACGCTTGGACCACCTCTTGGGGGGTCTCCACCCGTATGATTGGTACGCTTATCATGGCGCATTCGGACGATGATGGTTTGGTGTGCCCGCCCCGTGTGGCTCCCAAGCAGATAGTCATCATTCCCGTGACCCCCAAGCCGGACAGCAAGCAGGCTATTTTGGAGCACTGCCGTGCTCTGGCCGATAAGCTCTCCGCTATGAGCTTCCACGGCTTGCCTGTGCGTGTGCAGGTGGACGACCGCGACCTGAACGGCGGCACCAAGAAGTGGGAGTGGGTGAAGAAGGGCGTGCCTGTGCGCGTGGAAATAGGCCCGCGCGACTTGGAGAAGGGCTCCGTGTGCATCTCTCGCCGCGACAAAGCCAGCAACGACAAGAGCTTCATCTCCGAAGCGGAGTTTGTGGCCGGTGCCGTGCAACTGCTGGAGGAGGTGCAGAACAGCCTGCTGGAGCGCCAGCTGAGCTTCCGCGATAGCCATATCCGCCCCTGCAACAGCTTGGAGGAGCTCAAGGCAAACTTCTCTGCCGGCACGGATGCCGACTGGTTGCTCTGCCCCTGGGACGGCTCCCCGGAGGAGGAGGAAGAGCTCGGCAAGAGCCTGCGTATCTCCATACGCTGCATTCCGCACGGCGAGATGGGCTCCGGCCCGGAGGCTCCCTGCATCCTGACCGGCCGCCCCACGACGCGGCGCGTGCTTTGGGCTCGCAGCTATTGATTCTGCGTCCTGTACAACATGCTTCCTCAGCACCCGTGCCCGATTGCGGCGCGGGTGTTTTGTGCACATAATGCAGAAAAAATGCCATGCAGCCGCTTTTTCTGCTTTATTTACACGGGGAATCGGTTATAATGGCTGCGTTCACAATTTTTTTTATCATGAAAATCTGGTTAGACGGAAAATTGGTTGACCCTAGCGAGGCTACGGTCTCAGTGTTCGATCACGGTGTGCTGTATGGCGATGGTGTTTTCGAGGGGATTCGTTTCTACTCCGGCAAGGTGTTCCGCTTGGAGGAGCATATCGTTCGCCTGTTTGACTCCATGCGCTACCTTTCTATCGAATGCCCCTGGAGCTTCGAGGAGGTGTGTCAGGCTACAAAAGATACTGTGGCCGCCAATGGTATGGAGGATGGCTACATCCGCCTTGTGGTGACCCGCGGCAAGGGGGACTTGGGGCTCAACCCCCGCAACTGCCCCAAGCCGAGCATGTTTATCATCGTGCAGAATATCGCCCTTTACCCCGCAGAGATGTACGAGAACGGCCTGAGCATGATTACGGCTTCTTTCCGCCGCCCGAACCCGGACATCCTTTGCCCGCAGGTCAAGAGCCTGAACTACCTCAACGGTATCTCCGCCAAGATGGAGGCTGTAGCTCAGGGAGCCGGCGAGGCCTTGATGCTCAATCAGCGCGGCAATGTGGCCGAGTGCACGGGCGACAACATCTTTATCGTTCGCAACGGTGTGGTGATGACCCCTCCGCTCACCGAGGGCGCTCTGGGTGGCATTACGCGCCACGCTGTGTTCGACATCTGCGCTGAGCTGGACATCCCCTGCATCGAGAAGGTCATGAACCGCTTCGACATCCTCAGCGCGGATGAGTGCTTCCTGACCGGCACCGCAGCAGAGGTGATTGCCGCCACCTCGCTGGATGGGCGCAAGATTGGCTCGGGTGTGGCCGGCCCCATCACCGGGCGCATCCTGACTCGCTTCCGCTCCCTGGTGCGCGAGTAACAACTCAACACGCGGCGGAGCATCTCGCTCCGCCGCTACCTCTTACCCTTATGGAGACTCTATACCAAGGAAAATTCCTGAACATGGTGCGCGAAGGCCGCTGGGAATACTGCGAACGCGTGCGTAATACCGGGGCTGCTATGATTTTTGCCTGTACGCCAGATGCCAAGGTGCTGTTGGTGGAGGAATATCGCCCGCCTATTGCTGCGCAAAGCATCTGCTTCCCCGCCGGCTTAATAGGCGATGAAGGCCCCGAGAGCGGCGCGGTGGCTGCGCAGCGAGAGCTGCTGGAAGAAACAGGCTATGAGGCAGGGGATATGCGCTACCTCTTCACCGGGCCTTCGTCTCCGGGGTTGACCTCCGAGACTGTCTCCTTCTACCTTGCCACAGGGTTGAAAAAGGTTGCGCCCGGCGGCGGCGTGGATAATGAGAATATTCTGGTGCACGAAGTACCGCTGGCAGACATAGAGGCATGGCTTGCCGCGCAGATGGCCGCCGGCAAATCCATAGACCCGCGAGTCTACACCGGGCTGTACTTCCTGACTCGCCATGGCTGAATACGGAATGTTCCGGAAAACTATTTGAGTATGAACAATCCGTATTACATCACACTGCCCGGAGGTACGCCCGTGGGGCCGCTGAGCCTCGATGCGCTCAAGGTAATGGCGCGCAATGGCGGCCTACAGGCAGAGCACCTGTACTGCACAGAGGGGGCGGAGGCGTGGCGCCCCATCACTGAGCTGGTCATCATTCACTCAGCCACGCCCGTGGTATCGCCGCTGCCGATGGCGCACCCTGTGCCAGCCACAGAGAAGGTGAATTCCTACATTGTGCCCGCCGTGGTGTTGCTGGCGCTTTCGGCCATGATATTTGTCCTGAGCCTTATCTTTGCTGTGGTGGCGGTTATCTATGCTGCTATGGCGGAATCGGCAAAGCCTCACAACATTGAGCTATGCCGCCGGCGTGCTCGAGTGGCAAAAATATGGTGCATTGTGACGGGGGCCACCATGGGACTCCAAGTATTGTTGCTGCTGGCATTGCTGCTCTTTGCATTCGTGTCTGCAGCCGGAGCTCTGTGATAGGAAAAGTATAATCCGTTGCCAGCCAATAGAGCGATGTTGGATGACAATGGTAAAAAATGGGAAAGTTTGCAAAAAAAAGGTTGCACGAGCTTCAAAAAATGCTATTTTGCACCCTGACAAAATCAACCGAATGTTTAAAAGGAGCGATAAGATATTCAGCATAGATGACGTGTCAGTGCGCAGTGAGAATGGATGTTTTTATGTGAAACCGGCACATAATGACGTGTATATGTTTCCTGATGGTCGCAATGACAACGTAGCAACCGGTGTTGTGACAAAGGAGCATCCGGAGAGGGGAATTCGGGGTAGTTCAGAGAATCCTATTGTGCGTCTTGACGTGCAGAATGACCGGCTTGTGGCGGTACTGCAAGATGGCTCCGTGTAGTCGTCGTTATATTTTCTTGTTTTGGTTACCCGTATGAGCCAAGGTTCTTATAGCTTAAGGCTTTGTCGATTCAGAGCACGGCTGCCATTACAAACATGCCAACCATCACCCCGCCGATGCTGAGGTGGTGGTGACCCCAGCGTTCGGCCATGGGCAGCAGTTCATCGAAGGAGATGAAGACCATGATGCCCGCAACCACTGCAAACAATATGCCCAGTAGCGTGGAGCTCAGGAATGGCAGCAGCACCAGCATGCACACCAAGGCTCCCAGCGGCTCGGCCAGCCCCGTGAGCGTACCCACCCAGAAGGCCTTTTTGCGGCTGCCCGTACCATAGAGCAGGGGGACGGCTACGGTGAGACCTTCCGGGATGTTGTGTATGGCCACGGCCAAAGCGACGGACATGGCGATGCTCACATTGTCAAAGGCGGCTGCAACTGTGGCCATGCCTTCCGGGAAGTTGTGCACGCCGATGGCTATGGCAAAAAGGAAAGCGGAGCGCTTGACTTTGTCGCGTCCTTTCAGGCAGGTGGCGCACTGGGCCTCGTGCACTTCATGTTCCGTGCGGAATTCATGCGGGTTTTCATCCTCCGGCACGAGTTTGTCGATAAGTGCTGCCAGCCCCATGCCGCCGAAGAATGAGCCCAGCACAATCCACTTGTTGGCCAGCCCTTCGCCGAGTTTTTCCATGGCCAGCGGCATAAGTTCCATAAATGAGATATACACCATCACTCCCGCGCTTGCTCCCAGAGAGAAGGTGAGCATTTTGGCATTCGTGCGCTTGAGAAACAGCGCCACCGCTGCACCGATGCCCGTACACAGCCCCGCCAGCAGAGACAGTGCGCCGCCGATGAGCAGTTGCTCCTCCATACCATTGAACATGCCCTATGTTGTACTCTAAGCAGCTTGTTCTGTCAATGAAAATTGCTTGTTTGAGCCGACTCTTGGCGTATAATGCTGACATGTGGACACATTTTTCTCCAAAAAGGCGGAGCATACACAAAATGGGCGTGACAAAGAGGTGCAAAAGGGGTAGACTGACGCCATGCATTACACTCCTTACACTCTGTATCCCGTGGGCGCACTGAGCGCTCGTGCTGCCGCCCAGCCGCGAGAGGGCGTGCTTCTGCGCGGAGATAACGGCGGATATGCCTGCCTGCAGTCCTGGCCGGAGCTGGGCGACTCGCCGCTCGAGTATGAGCTGGATGCTCTGCGGGACGGCATGCCGCTGCGTCTGGGTGAGCGTGCGCTCAAGTGTATCGAGCTGGATGGTGAGGCCCGAGCAAAGGGTGTGAGCCTGTTCGAGGGGCTTACCATACCCCGTAGCCATGCCACCCTTACCGTAAGTGCCACCCCCGCCCAGGTGTACAACCTGCACCAGCGCGGATTCCGTGTGGGCAAGATTAAGGTGGTGCCCAAGCTGGCCACTACTGTGGAGCGTCTCACCAACCTGGCATCTATGGTGCCGGACTGGAAGTGGCGCGTGGATTTCAACTGTACGCTCACCCCGGAGGAGGCGCTGAAGTTCTGGGATATGCTCTCGGATGCCATGAAGGCACGTATCGACTTTGTGGAAGACCCCTGCTACTACTCCGTGGACAGCTGGCAGGCACTGCAGGATGCCGGCATGCCGCTGGGTTACGATACGCCCATGCAGGAAAGCACCATACCTGCCCGCACCAGCAAGCCCATGATGCGCTTGGTAAAGCCGGCGCGCCACTACAGCACCAGCGGTCTGCCCGTGTTCACCACCTACTTGGACCACCCCCTCGGCCAGTGCTGGGCTGCCTACAATGCCGCTGTGTTCTACACCGGCAAGCCGGCGGAAGAGGTGCCTCTCTGCGGCTTGGTGACGCACCATGTGTACCGCCCCAACGCTTTCTCCGAGGAGCTTGGCATGGATATAAGCCCCGAGTTCCGCGCGCCCAAGGGCACAGGTCTGGGCTTCGACTCGCTCCTTGCGGCTCTGCCGTGGAAGAAGCTCTGATGAATGGATTTACCACGAGTTGCGACAGTTTGCAGCAAGCTGTCGCAGCTCGCTTTTTTTATGCGGTTTTTGCTCAAACTTTCAGCTTGGTTGTCCACGTGGACGGCGCCTTTCATCATAGCCGTAGCGGTGTTCACCTTTGTACAGCCCGGAGCTTTTGATTGGGTGCATGGGGATGTGCAGACATGCATTCTGGGGTTTATTATGCTCACCATGGGCATGACCCTTACCACGGAGGATTTCCGTATTCTGGCGCAGCGACCGCTCGATATTTTTATAGGAGCGGTGGCGCAGTACAGTATCATGCCGCTCATTGCTTTCGGTCTGGTGCATGTTTTCGGGTTGCCGCGAGGCATTGCGGCCGGGCTTATTCTGGTAGGCTGCTGCCCGGGCGGCGTGTCCAGCAATATCATGAGCCTGCTGTGCCGCGCTGATGTGGCTTTCTCTGTGGGCATGACCACGGCATCCACTCTGCTGGCACCTGTGGTGACACCGTTGCTGGTGCTTATGCTGGCCGGGGAGAGTATCGAGGTGGATGCCGCCGGGCTATTCCGCAGCATATTGCTTGTTACTCTTTTGCCTGTGGGTGTCGGCTCGCTGTGCAACTACCTTTTTCGCAAGCGGGCCGGGTACCACACCGTGTGCTGCCTCATGCCCGGCTTGTCGGTGCTGGGGCTGGCCTGCATTGTGGGCGGCGTTTGCTCGGTACATGGTGGTAAGTTTGCGGAGTGCGGCACGCTCATTTTCCTGTGCATCTTCCTGCATAACGGGCTGGGATATGTGCTGGGATTCCTCGCGGGCTTGGCATCCCGCATGAGCAAGCCCAAACGCCGCACGCTCTCCATCGAGGTGGGGATGCAGAATGCCGGCTTGGCTACTGTGCTGGCCGGGCGGCATTTCCCGCTGCTGCCGGAGGCCGCTATTGCTGCTGCTATTTCCTGTGTCTGGCACTCTATCTCCGGTACACTTATCGCGGCTCTTTTCTCCTTTTCTGACAAATTGCGAAAAAAGTAATTGTCAGACATGGTGAAATTTGCTACCATGTTGGTATGAAAAAGCGTTTTGCCAATTTTCTGAGTATACTGGTGGGTTGCGGTGTTCTGAATGGTGCGGAAGCCCCCGCGGAGCTGGGGCGGGTCATGTTCGTGGGGGATTCCATAACGCATGGTTATGGCACATCTTCTTACCGCTGGGATTTGCATAAGATATTGGTGGACAACGGGGTGAAGTTTTCGGTGGTGGGGGTTACGCAGGAAAATCTGCGTCCGGATAGGGGCACAAAGGCGGGCACGCTTTATGGCGGGGTTCCGTTCAACAACCGCCACTCCGCCATGAGCGCGGAGCGCGCCTGGGAAGTAGCCGGGCGGGCTAATACCTCCGGCCGCCTCGGCAACTCGAACATATTTGACTGGCTGGGGCTGGATGCCACCTACACAGGCCCGTACCGCATCGACCCGGCCACGGAAATGCCGGATATTTTCGTACTGCTTATCGGCACGAATGACACCTTTTCGGACTATGGGCGGCGCGGTGGTTTCGGGCGCGAGGAGTTCTACAGGGAAGTGAGCCGCAATCTGCTGGCTCCGGGCGGGGACATGGACACCATCGTGGATGCCATGCGCCGGGCAAACCCGAAAGCCCGCATCCTGCTGCTTAGTATTCCTACCTGGCACGATGGTACGCCGCATAGCAATGCTCCGGCGGATTTTTCGGCGTTGCGCCGCCTGAATGCTGAGCTGGCTGTCTGGGCCGCTGCGAAAAATTTGGAGCTTGTGGATGTAAATCGCGGGTTGGTGGATATAACCCGTAGCGACAAGCCCGGTGTGGGAGAGCCGCAATTCTTCAGCCCGCACGACCACCTGCACCCCACTCCACAGGGGGATATGCTCATAGCGGATACTGTGGCTGAGGCTTTAGGTGTACCCGGGCGTACGGTGGGCTTAGTGCGCAAGGCTACGGCGCAGCTGCCGCTCTGCCACGATGAAAGGGGAAATATCCCGCCCGCGGAGTGGGCCGCGGCGGATGTGAGCACCGGGGTGACTGTGGCTGTATCCGGGCTGCGTGTGGGGGATGCCGCAGCGCATGGCTGGGACGCTACGCCTGCTGCGCGCCTGCAGGTATGCCGCCCGGATGCCGGGTTTTGCGGCATTCTCAGCGTTACGGAAAGCGCTATCCTCTGGAACGAGGCAACCGTGCTCTACCGCACCGATATGTCGCAAAATACGGAGGAGTTGCGCGTGGCTTGGGTGCCCGGGAATGCGGCGGAAAATCGCCCGCAGGGGTTTTACGTGTGGCTGGGAGATTCGCTTATCGGCGAGGCTCTCCCCTCCATGCCGCAGGAGGCGAACTGTTGGGTAAACCGAGCCGGAATCTCTGTCTCTGCCGCTGCCGGCTATACGACTTTGCGTGCATCAGCCGGAGCCTACGCACCATGAAATCTCCTCATCACTCTGCTTGGAAACCGGGGCGCGTTGTTACGAAGATGAAGATGAGGCCGATGACGACACTCAGTGCGCCGTAGAGAAGAAAGGCCTCTATGGAGGCGGGGTCGCGGACAATACCGGTGAGGTAGATAACGAGGAAGTTGCCCATGGTGCTGGTGAGGAACCAAAAGCTCGACACGATGCTCTTGAGCTTATCCCCTGCGGCGGTGTAGGCGTATTCCAGCCCGGTGGTGCTCACGAGGATTTCCGCAATGGTGATGACGAAGTAGGGGAGAATCTGCCAGAGGATGCTGAGCTGCTCGTTGGCATCGAGACGGGCTTGCAGCCAGGCCACGATGCCGTATGCACCGCCTGCCAGTACGATACCAATCCCCATACGCTTGAGCGGCCGACTCCACTTGCCGATATAGGGATATACCAGCAGGGTGACAATGGGCACGAGAGTCATGACAAAAGCAGGGTTGATACTCTGCATTTCCTCTGCCCCAAGCGAGAAATTGAAACCGAAGAGCGTGAAGCTGATGGGCTGCATATCGTCCCCCTGCAGAACCCAGCTGGTGGAGGTCTGGTCGAACAAGCTCCAGAAGGGGATGATGAGGAGGAACACTGTGAGCACACGCAGCATGTTGCGGGCTTCCTTGCGCTGCTCGGCATTGTAGCGTTGTTCGGTGAGCTCGCGCTTGTCGAAAAGCATGCTGCCTACAGTGCCGAAAAAGTTTTGCAGCCCGGCAGTGGCCGCAGCCTTGAGCCCGGCCAGTATCAACGCCGCGATATAGAGCAGCAGCGCTATCAGTCCGCAGAATCCGGCGGCAATCTCGCTCAGTCCGGAGAGGGTGGCTAGCTGTGTGGCTCCGCTCTTTGCCCAGATGCCCAGCCCTACCACGATGGGAGCGAGCACGATAAAGCATGCAATCTGTATGGCGGTGGTGGTCGCTTTGCTCACGGCCTCGCCGCCATAGCGTGCACACGCCTCACCCGCTCCGCGGAAAACACGGCACAGCAGAGCCGGCAAAAACTCCGGCTGGGCAGGGGCTTTGTGCAGGTACTGCTTGCGGCCGCACCAGAACACAAAGGTGGCCAGAGCCATGAAGATGCCGGGTATGGCAAATGCCCAGCTGTAGCCCCAGTTCTTGTGAACCCAAGGGATGACCAGAAAGGAGAAGAAAGAGCCGAAGTTGATGGACCAGTAGAAAGCGGCATAGACACGCGTCATGGTCTTGCTGTCGAAGCCCCCCACCTGGTCGCCCACAAAGGCGGACACGCAGGGCTTTATACCGCCGGCTCCCAGAGCTATGATGAACAGGCCGCTCATCAGTATGATGCGCTTTATCTCGATGCTCTGTGTCAAATCCGCCGTGGCTAGCACACCATGCCCTAGGCAGTAGAAGAGCGAGACGTAGAGGATGGTGCGGTAGCGCCCGAGGAAGCGATCCGCAATCCAAGCCCCCAGCAGGGGAAGTATATAGATAAGGGCGTTGAAGAGGTGTGCCACTTCCATGGCATCGCTCTCGCTCATGGCGAGAGCATTCACCATGTAGAGCACGAGAATGCTCTTCATTCCGTAGAAGCTGAAGCGTTCGCACGCCTCATTTCCCACTATATACTTGGTCTGCGGGGGAAATGCCATGAGCAGTATTTATCAGTTGCCGCCGTAGAGCTTCACATGCTCAGAGAGTAACACGTTGTAGCGTATGCGGGCGTTGCTCAACCAGTCGAAGATAAGCATGTCTGCCAAGCGGGCGTTGCTCATGGGAAGCTGATACATGTGCTTGAGCATTGTGTACTGAGCATCGTTGGATACGGTACGCTCCGTCACAGTGCTGATGCGTGCGCCATTGGGCAGCATGGCAAGCGGGCAGAGCTTGCCGGAGGCGGTGGTCAGCAACGCCTGCACGGCGAGCCCTTCGGGAAGATTGGCGTTGATATTCAGTTCTGCGGGGCCAAAATCGCTCACCTCTGCACCGGCTGCTGTAGCCTTGGCAAACACAGCATCGAGGCTCTCCCCGGCCGCTACTGCATCGCTCATTTCTTGGTAGAGCTTTTCTGCGGCCAGATTAAGGGCGTTGTTGCTGCGCTCGTCCTTGAGGTCGGCCAGTGCTTGCTCGCGTGCCTGCTCATAGGGCAGAACGGCGGGGGGCTCCACTGCCTCTACTTTGAGCAGTACCAAGCTGTTGTCCGGCATCAGGAAGAAGCCGCGCATCTGCCGGATGCTGTCTGTCGTGGCAAGCTGTCCGTTTGCGGCTGCGGCCTCGTATGCCGCCACGGTGGGGGCTCCCTCCACGGAGCGGAAGGCGATAGAGGCCAAGCTGGCTTTGCGGCCGTTCTGGTCTACCTCTGCCAGCAGCTCGGCGGGTGCAGCGCTCTCGGTGGTAAGCGGGAGGGTCTTGTGCGTGCTGCCGTCTGCCAGCAGGTAGCTGAACTCTGCGTTCTCCGGGTTGTTGGCAGCATTTTCCAGTATGGTGTCGATTCCGGCACCATTGGCCATGGAAAGCTCCTGCATGATGACGTCCGCCGTGTTCATCATGGCTTCGGCAGTTACATCTTTGCCGGGGGTGAGTGTGTAGAGAGAGACGATGCGGCGCTGCTCGCTCTTGTAGGCCTCTTTGTGACCATCCCAGTATGCTTTGATTTCCTCTTCCGTGGGCTCAGCCGGTGCCGGTACCTTATCAGCCGGAAGCCAGGCAGTTTTGCCGCAGAGTGTTTGGTTGGTGGCATCTATCACATTGCTCTGGGCTTTGGTGTTGTAGGCCACACCATTGGTAAGCATGGAGCTCAGTGTATCCCAGACGATTATGTCGGAAATCACGCTGCGGAAAGATTTCTCCATGGGGTTATTGGCCACGCCGTCATAATACCCCGTGAGATTCTGGTAAAGTTTTTGGTCGAAACTGCCGTCTGCATTGATGAAGGCCGGAAAGCTGCGCAGGAAGGCATCCACCTGCTCTTTGGAGGGAAGTATACCCAGAGCCTTGGCCTCCTCGTGCAGGATGGCGCGGTTGATGGCTATGTTTTCCTCGGCGTCGGCGCAGGGACCTACACTCCATACTTGCAGCACATGCTGCAGGTTCGCCAGAGCGGTGCGCACTTCCGGATGCTCGCTTATCCAGGCATTCATGGCGGCTTCTTCATCTGCACTCAACTCTTCGTCAGCGTTGGCATCGAATCTGTCCCGAAGCTTGGATTGGGTCGAGGAGTATAGGTTCTGTACGACACTTGCGCCGTTTTCCCCCAGATTACATGCTTCGGGGTATTGGTAATTGGTGCCGTTTACCTGGATGTAGAAATCTCTGGAGAAAGCACTACCCTGGCCGCTGTAGTCCATCATGATAAGACCGGCGCCGATGGCGACAATCACGATGAGAACCAGCATGGAGTTTTTGCGGATGAATTCGAGGAAAGTCATGGCCTGATATTGTTGTGTTCTCCGCGCGTGCACGCGGAATAGGCGCATTCTACCCTACACACGCACTACTGGCAAGGATTATTCGTGTCTTATGTGCGGACTCCGGAGCTCTTGTAACAAAAAAATCAGCAGTAGGGCATACCTACCGCTGATTTTTGGGGAATAATGCTTGTGCGGGTTATTTAGCGGCGCGTCTGGCTCGCACACCTGCTGCGAGTGTTTCCAATATATCCAAGGTGCCTTCCCAGTCTACGCAGGCATCTGTGATGCTGACGCCGTATTGGAGCGGGGTGGAAGCATCGCACTTTTGGTTGCCGCTGTTGATGTTGCTCTCTATCATGACTGCGCCGATGTGGTCATCCCCCGCAGCGAGCTGAGCCGCCACAGATTCCGCCACAATGTGCTGGTTCTGCCATACCTTGCAGCTGTTGCCATGGGAGCAGTCTATCATGATGCGGTTGCTGATGCCGGCTTTTTGCTGAATTTCCCAGGCCGCAGCAACATCTGCTGCAGAGTAATTCGGCCCGGCAGTAGAGCCGCGCAGGATGATGTGGCAGCTGTCGTTGCCGCTTGTGGAGACGATGGCGCTCACTCCCTGCTTGGTGACAGAGAGAAAGCAGTGCGGATGCGCCGAGGAGACGATACCGTCCACCGCAATCTGCACGCAGCCCGTGGTGCCGTTCTTGAAGCCTATGGGCATGGAAAGACCGCTTGCTAGCTCGCGGTGCACCTGACTCTCCGTTGTGCGGGCACCAATGGCTCCCCAAGCTATGAGGTCGCTTATGTACTGAGGGGTAATGACATCCAGAAACTCCGTTGCGGCGGGTACACCCATTTCTGCGAGGCGCAGCAGCAGACCGCGCGACATGCGCAGACCACTGTTGATGTTGTAGCTCTCGTCCATGAAGGGGTCGTTGATAAGCCCTTTCCAGCCCACTGTGGTGCGAGGCTTCTCGAAGTACACGCGCATGATGAGCAGCAGTTCATCTTTGTACTTCTTGCGAGCCTCAGCCAGACGCCCGGCGTAGTCTATGGCGGCTACTGTGTCGTGTATGGAGCAGGGGCCTACCATTACGGCCAGTCGGTCGTCCTCCTTTTTCAGAATTCGGCGGAATTCCTCGCGCGTGTCAAATACCACTTTGCTTACCTCGTGGCTTGCGGGGAAATCCTCCATCAGGATGGCGGGGGATATCAGCGGACGTATGTCCGTCACGCGAACGTCGTCTGTTACAAACGGATTCATCAGTACGTGTTAATTGACCTTCTTCCAGGAGTATACGTTGTCGGCAATGGCCTCCTCGTATTCTTCCTCCTCGATAGAAGCTTCGGCTTTCTTGTTTTTCTTGCTGCCTTTCTTACCGGATTTGCGGGCAGGCTTACCCTCCGGAGCTACACCGGCCTGGTTGGGCCCCAATGAGTATACAAGGCACTGCTTGCCGCGTATTAACTTGCCGGTGAAGGGGTCGATACAGCCGGCAGGCTCGTCGCACAAAAGCACATAGTAGGGCTTACCCCAAGGGTCGTAGAGGCCGAGCGTGCCGCTGTTCGGGTCTACATAGAGACCGTTCATTTTCTTGTCCTGCTCATCGGATTTGAGGTAGTACTCGCGCCCTTGGTTCATGGGGTCATCCGTTTCCTCACGGTTGGTCAGGATGGCCAGCATGCCGGCGTCTTTATCATCTGCCAGTACGAGGGAAACGCGGTAGTTGTTCGCCTCGTCGGCCTGTGCCATATCGGTGCGGTAGGGGAGTATTTTGCTGTTATCGTTTTGGAAGCGTGTGGTGGCTTCCACAATCTGCATACATGTGGTGCGTGCTGTGGTTATTTTGCCTTCTTCCAGCATGCTCATGATGACGGGGGTGGAGATACCCGCAAGTGTGGCCAAAATGGCTATGACAACGAGGAGCTCGATGAGAGTGAAGCCCTTTTTGTTTTCGGTGGTAAAAGTCGTTTTCATACGCAGGTTATTCTAGCATATCGCCCCCGCCGGGTGCAAGTAAAATCAGTGCCTGTGGCATAACAATCCCTGTTTTGGGGAGAAAATCCACGCCAACAGGAAGAGAATCCCCAGTACTACGATAATGGTGGCGCCCAGATGCCACCCCAGCGGGTACGACAGGAAGAAGGCCAGCACAGAGCCGGCAGCACCTATAATGCCGCCTCCCCAGAACATGTGCGTGGCGCGGTCGGTGAGCAAATACATGGTGGCTCCGGGCGCTACCATGAGCCCTAGTGTCAGGAACGCTCCCACTGCCTGCAGGGAGGAGACAAGCACTAGGATAATAAGCGCAAACATGCCGTAGCTCAGCGGACGCGCCGGGATTCCCATGGCCGTGGCGGCTCGTGGGTCGAAGAGGTATATAAGCAGCGGGCGCTGCAGGATGGTAAGGCTTAGCACAGCCAGCGCCCCAATGCTCCAAGCGATGATAAGGTCGGCATCCCCCATGCTCATGATGTTGCCGAAAAGCCAGTCGTCCACTTTTTGCTGGAGTCCCAAGCGGATGAGGATAATGTATCCGGCGGCAAAAGCTGTGGTGTGCAGGATGGACAATGCAGTATCGTGGTCGGCTCTCCCGGTGCGCGAGATGAACAGCGAGCCCAGCCCTACTACCAGTCCGGCAATGACGGCGCCTATAAGGATGCTCAGCTGCATGAGCCCGAAGAGGAGGATGGCTAACGCAATGCCCGGCAACAGGGCGCAGGAGATGGTGCCGATTTGCAGCGAGGAGCGGCGCAGTACGACCAGCGCGCTCACAAAGCCATTCGTGAAGCCGATGACGCCGCATGCCCAGAGGCTGCGCTGTGCGATGGGCTCTCCCAGAAATTGCAGAAAATCATTCATGCTGTGGTGGTAATGTGGCGTTTGCCGAAAGCGGTGAGCAGGTTTTGCTCGCTCAGAACATCTGCCGTGACTCCGTATGCTATGCTGTGGCAGTTGAGCAGCAGGCAGAGGTCGAATATACGCCCGGCGGTGCTCAGCTCGTGGTGTGAGGCTATGACAAGCCGCCCCTCTGCAGCCAAGCTGCGCAGCAGCTCGGCCAGCGACTCGGTGCCGGGGACATCCAGCCCGGTGAACGGCTCATCCAGCAGCAGTATGTGCGCCTCCTGAGCCAGAGCACGCGCTAGGAATGCGCGCTGTTGCTGACCGCCGGAGAGCTCGCCGATTTGCCTCCCCTGCAAATCTGTGAGTCCGAGGGTGCTCAAGGCTTTGTCTACGATTTCGCGGTCGTGGCGCTGCAGGTTTTTCCACAGCCCGGTGGTGGGGTAGCGCCCCATCTCCACCAGCTCGCGTACTGTTATGGGGAAGCGCCAGTCTACCTCGCTGCGCTGGGGCATGTAGGCGATTTCGCGGCGTGTGTTGTGCAGGGGCTCACCATTCCAGAGGATGCTGCCGCGCGTAGGGCGCATGAGTCCGGCCAGCAGGTTGAGCAGGGTGGATTTTCCGGCGCCGTTCGGGCCTATGAGCGCCAGAGTGTGCCCGCAAGCCGCGCGGAAGCAGATGTCGCGCAGGGCATCTGCAGAGCCGTAGCTTGCGCAAAGCCCTTGCACGGAAAGCTCGTGCCCCCCGTGGTGGTGGTGCCCGCCGCCCCAGCAGATATGCTCTTGTTCTTCTACCATGTGTAGGTGAATATGTCGTGTACGATTCCTTCTCCCCAGCGGGTACAGCAGCGAGGCTCGTAACCGGCTCGCTCCAGCGTGAGGCTGATGGCCTGCGCCCCGGACTGAGCCTCCGGCCAGGTGGCCTCGACCTCCGGCTCGAGCGTTGCAGCTGCGGGCAGGCGGAGCGTGGTTTCTATGCTGCCTGTAGGAGCCGTGTACTCTGCCAACGTTTGTCCGTTGTGGCGCAGTACGATGCTTGCCGGGGCTCCGCTGAACTGTATCAGGGCGTATATTTCCTCCGTCTCTGGCTGTGGGCGCTCTGCCTCGGCATGTGGTGTGGGTGCAGGCGCTGTGAGCCACAGCAGCGGCGCTCCGGCTGCCAGTACCCCGGTTAGGGTCAGTGCGGCTGTCAGTACCGGGTTCATGGGCAGAGATGCTTGCAGATGGTGTTGATATTGTGCATGAACATCTGCTCGTAGGGTTGAGCTGTGGGGTAGATGCCGTCCATCACCAGCGGGGCTGTGGGTATGCCCAGTTGCTCTGCTATGACTTGTAGCATGCGCGGGCTGGCATTCACTTCCGTAAAAATGCAGCGCACGTTCTTTTGCCGCAAATCTGCCAGCAGGGCGGCCAGCGTAGCGGTGTCCCCCTCGCTTTCTTTCGCTATGCCTTGTATGGCTACGGGCTGCAGGTTGAATGCCTTGCAGAAGTGACACATGGCGGCATGCCCGGTCACTAGGTAGCGGGCATTGGCCGGTATACGACTCAGTCGCAGCCGTGCAGTGCGGGTAAGCTTGTCCATGGTGGTGGCGTAGCGAGCACGCCCGGCGGCAAATGCCTGTGCATGCTGCGGAGCGGCCTGCTCCATGGCTGCCAGCAGGGTGCGGGAGGCGCGTTTCATATTCTCCGGGGTGTTCCACCAGTGCGGGTCAGCAAAGCGCGTGCCGGGCACAGGGGTATTCGGTACGTCTTGCCCCACTTCCACCACACGAGTCGCCTCAGATAAAGAGTCTCGCAAGTCTGCGAGGTAGTGCTCTACTCCCTTGCCACAGGCCAGCAGCAGCTTTGCCCCTGCCGCCGCTGCCAAATCCCGACCGGTAGGGGTGAAGCCGTGCAGCTCTCCATTCGCTGGAAACAGGTTCACCACCTCCACATGTTCTCCGCCTATGGCAGATGCCATCTCGCTGAGCAGCGGGTGTAGGCTCGCGATGCGCAGCGGCGCTGCCTCGCCCATACTTAGACCCAGCATCAACATCAACATGCAGAGGATTTTTCTCATGCGCGCCATTATATTCCCCCCTTGCAGCCGCGTCAATCCCCCTTTGGGTCAGTAGGAGTATGAGTTGTGTCTTACTTGCCGCTACCACACACACACTTTAGCGCGGCTCTCCGCCCTGAGGGGTGATTTATTGCTGAGTTCCTTGCGGGCTGCAGGCTAGCTTATAATCCCGCACATGTGCGGATGGTTTAAGAGGTGGTAAAACCGATAACATTCGCTATAAGCTCAAAGTCTCCACTAAAAAGCGTGGTGTGAACCTCACTGTTTCCACATAATACGGCGTATAATATGCATGTATGGTACCGAAAGGATGGCACCAAAAAAGATTGGGTATGTATACCTTGGTTCCCACGTCGTTGCAATGAAAATACTTGTCATAGCAACTACCATGGTAGGAATAAAGGGGATATAATAGATGAGAGATGTTTTCTTTCTGATTAACGATAGAATCATCAGCACGCTCAAAAAGAAAAATAAAGACGTCGGCTGGGCGTACTGCATAGTGGGATCCCACACCATTCTTCCTTGTTCAATAAAATGCGTAATTGTGATGAACGGGTTCTTTATTGCGACAGAAAAAGCCAAAGGCAGCAGTTCCTTTTCTTTTCCGCTGAGTCTCGTGGCGAAGGAATATGTTTCTGCCTCTTCCGGACTGTTAAAATAATCCCACATATACTTTCTTCCATCATATTCAGCACTCATGGAGTGATGTTTAATTATCATGGCTTTGGGCATAATCACTTCTTCCGCCACTCTTAACTCTTCTTCTGTAATATTTCCTTTTTGTGCGATAACCTCACAAACAATCTCTGCCGGCATCGCAAGTTTAGTGCCTACTATCTTTGATGTTGCGTTCAAATAGCTGGGCAACATTACATGGGCAAGAATTATCGTCACGCACGGCAGTAAAGACATCAACAGCACATGTGATACCTTCCTCCTACATACAAACATAGCTACAATTAGAGAAAGAGATGTTAATAACACTATAGCCTGCCCGTCGTATCTGAATACGCCAACGCCCATGAGCCCAAATGTTGCCAAAATAGCAGACTTTAAACTTGGAGAAATACACCACACCATCAACCCTACTATGGCAATTATGCATGATGATATATAAAACGAGTCTTTGATTGCTAGGATAATGATTCCGTAGGTACAAACAGTAGCTATGAGAACGGCAATTACAGTTAAGACTCTTGAAATGGAATATTTTTCGCAAAATCGAGCTATTACATAAACAGAAAACGAAAAGAACAAAATCTGAGAAATTATCACCGTATTAATCGAATCGTAAATCGACAATAGGGCACAACAAAAAACAGTGTGAAAAACAGGATGACTCTTATCATACTCTCCTTTTTCAGCACCTGCAATTTGCCCCAGATAATCATTGCTTGCCTGAGCCCCTTCAAAAAACAGGATTAAAAACATAATGAGAGCAATCCCTATGGCGATGTATGCACATTGCTTATGATATTTAATAGGCTTCAATTTAATAAAATCTGATATAGCTAATCGACTAGAAAAAACAAGAAAGGAATACATAATGCCTCCCCAGAAAAGTCTAACAGGCCAAACAATAAAAAGCTCACTCCCTAACGCCTCCCTGTATATACTAAAAAATCGAGAGTGGCTATGTACCCCGATACCAAAACAGCACACAACAGCAACTAAAAGAAAAATTATCGAACAATCTCTAACCGAAAGATTCTTCAATTTGAGTTTTCTGGCAACTTTTTTTTCTATTAGAGGCAAAGCCAAGAAAAAAAACAGAAGTAAAACAATTACTATTATGCAAAGAACTGAAGGAGTTAACATAGCTATTCTTTATGGCTCGCTCCGTTTTCTGACCACCGGCTACAACGTCTAAGGAATTTCCGAACCGATGCTTGGAGCTGCAGTTAGGCTAATGTTTTTTGAGGCTATTGTCAAGTTTAATTTTTTTTGCGATTTTGTAGCGGAGGCGAGGGCGTGTTTCAGTGGCTGTCTCATGGTGCTCGGTAAAAGTCAATTTCCGTTAGAGCCACCTGCATAGGTGCAGGGTTATCAATTCCGCTCGTTGTATGCTCATGGCGCACTATATCAATTTGTAATCCCTTCTCTATGCGGCTGGAGTTCGCAAAAAATGCGCCCGGAAGTGTGTGGTGGGTGCAAATAGCTGCAGCGGCCTTATTTTTTGCGGCGTAGTGAGGCCGGCAGTATTTTGAGCTGCTCGCGGTATTTGGCTATCGTGCGGCGGGCAAGTGATATACCTTCCCGGCGTAGGGCGGTTTCCAGCGCGGCATCGCTGAGGGGATGAGCCGGGTCTTCTGAGGCCACCAGCTCGCGGATGCGTGCCTGAACTCCGGCTGCGGAGGCATCTCCCCCCAGAGCGGCGGAGAAGAAGCTGCGCAGCTCGAAGACGCCAAAGCGGCACTTCAGATACTTGCCACGGACCGCGCGGGAGATGGTGGACACGCTCACGCCCGTATCGGCTGCTATGGTCTCCATTTTCAGCGAGACTTGGTATTCTGCACCACGGCGGAAAAACGCTTCCTGCCGCGCCACGATGGCTTGTGCTACGGTGAGGATAGTTTGCTGTCGGTCTGCTATGGCGCGTATGAGCTCCCGCCCCTCGCGGAAGCAGCGGGAGAGGTAACGGCGCAGCTCGGGATTTTCTGCCTGCTCGGACATCATTTCCCTATAATCCGCCGAGAGAGCCAGCTGTGGTATGCCATCCCCGGTAAGCTCCACCCGCAGCTCCCCGTCCACTTCTGTAACCACCACATCCGGAGCGATGATGTTGAGTTCCTCGCGCGAGAACCCGCTACCGGGATCCGGATTCAGCCTTGCAATGCGGCGCGCGGCGATGCTCACGGCTTCCTCCTCCACCTCCAAAGCCTGTGCCGCATCCGCATAGCGGTGGTGCACCAGCTCTTCCCAGTGGTGCTGCAGTAGCTGCATGGGGATTCCCCCATGCTCTCCTTGGCGGCGGAGTTGTAGGATGAGGCTCTCGCGCAAACTTGCTGCGCCCACTCCCGCGGGTTCCAACTCCTGCAAGGCTCGCAGCCCTCGCCGGAAGTGTTTTTCTTCCAAGCTTAGCTCGTGGGCTATGCTCTCCGGTGCTTCTGAGAAGAAGCCGTGGTGGTTCAGGTAGGGAATAAGTGCGAGAGCCGCTGCTTCTGTAGCCGCTGGCAGGGCACTGCGGCGCACCTGTTCCTCCAGATGCTCGGCCAGAGTGGGCTGCCGGGTGAGGCTTTCTAAAAACTGCGCATGACGTTGGGTTCTCTCGTAATCCGGTATCTCTGCCGACTCTGAGTCATGGCGGGGGGCTTCTTCCAGCACAGGATTGCCCGCCATAGCCTGAGCTGCCAGCTCGCTTAGCTCTGTCGTGCTGGCCTGCAACGCTCGCATGAACATTTGCACGGCTGCCGTAGCTGCCATGTTCTGCTGCATTCCCTGTTGCATCCCCGCCGTACTCACGCGACATGTCATAGCAGATTCACCCGCCTTTGACAAGCGAAAAGCGCGTGCTCCGACTTAGTTTCTTATTGAAATTGTCTTGAGTTAGCATAATCTAATCGTTACAATAAAAGCCATGAGCACCGCAGAATGGATAGCAGCGATTTTCAGCCCCACCGGAGGCTGCGAGAAGGTGGCAGCCGCCATCGTACAGAAGCGCCTCGTGCAGAAAGTGGATCTCTGCGCCCCTGTAGAGGCGGCCAAGGTACAGAAGCCTTTGCTGGCAGTGGTACCGGTATACGGTGGACGTGTGCCGGAGGTAGCACTGGAGCGACTGCGCGCACTGCAGGGGCAGGGTACTCCGGCTATTGCTGTGGTGGTATATGGCAACCGCGCATACGAGGACGCTTTGTTGGAGCTGCATACGGAGCTTACGGCCAATGGATTCAGGGTGGTGGCAGCCGCTGCATTCATTGCAGAGCATTCTATCGTGCGCAGTATTGCCAAAGGTCGCCCGCATGCGGAGGATTGCGAGAAAGCAGCTGCTTTCGGAAACGCCGTAGCTGCCAAATTGGCCGTTGGGGACATGAGCACCGTCTGTGTGCCGGGCAATATGCCTTACCGAGACCGCCCGCAGATGCCGGTCGCACTGCTTACGCTGGAGGCTTGCCGCGGTTGTGGCCGCTGCGCCCGTATGTGCCCCACAGGTGCCATACCTACCGACTCTCCGGACAAAACAGACCCGTCCAAGTGCATTCTTTGCATGCGCTGTGTGAGCGTTTGCTTCCGCCGCGCCCGTTTGCTGCCCCCTCCCGCTGTCGAGGCCATGACTCAGCGTCTCAATATGGTAGCAGCTGAGCCTAAGCAGCCCGAAACATTTGTTTGACACCCATTGACGGAGGAAGCCGAGTTTTTTCGGGTGGGCGATAAGGTTTATGCCAAAGTTTTGCTGATAATTTAGCCTCTGTGCAGCATCGTTCTATGGGCAGACAATGCTTTGAAGCTACAAAAAGAATCCGAGATTAGTGTTAGCCGTTTAGCTGTACAGTTTTCTCAACCCAAAGGGTTTTGAGGTAATCTTCGCCGTCGAAATCGAAGGTCATGGGTGAGGCTTGGAGACGAGCGCCGGGCGCGCCTGAGGCCACGAGGTTGCGGAATTGGGCATGGGTGAGCTTGCGGCAGTTCGTGGTGCAGAGCAGCCAGCCGTGCGGGGCTAAGCATGCCATGGCTTTGGCTACAAGGCTTCCGTAGTCTTTTTCCACGCGCCAGATGCGGCCTTTTTCATCGCGCGAGAAAGTGGGAGGATCCAGCACGATAGCATCGAATGTACGGCCTTGACGGGCGAAGCGGTCGAGCCAGTGCAGGGTATCGCCCTTGCAAAAGAAGTGCTGCGAGGAGTCGATGCCGTTGAGCTGCATGTTCTCGCGGCACCAGTTGAGGCATGGTTGGGCGAGATCCAGTGTGGTGGTGGTGGCTCCGGCCAACGCGGCGCATACGGAGAAAGCCCCGGTGTAGGAGAAGGTATTAAGCAGGCGCATACCGGGGCGGCAGCGGCGGCGAACGGTGGCGCGGTTGTCGCGCTGGTCCAGAAAGATACCTTGGGAGTAGCCGGCGCTCATATCCATGATGTAGCGCACGCCGTTCTCGCAAATCTCGAAGCGCAAGGGAGCCACCGGCCCGCAGAGGTGCACAGGCGCTTCCTTTACGTCCTTATCCAGACGTTTCAGGTAGACGGGTTGCCCGGTCTCTGCCAGCTGCGTATGCAGGGGACGGGGCAGCTCGGTATCTCGCAGGGAGACGAGCAATCTGTCCGCCAGAGCATCGATGAAGACGCCCGGCCACGCCGTGCCGTCCGACACGCGGTAGGCATCCGTATGGGGGGGCAACTTAGCCCGCCGAGCGGAGATGATGTCGGAGAGCGCAGACATAGAGAGGGAGGAGTATCAGGCAAGCTCGGCCGCGGCTTTCCGAATGGTGTTGGCCATGGTGGAGAGGGCGTTGGCGCGGGTGGAAGCCAGATGTTCTTTTAGGCCGCATTCGTCCAAGCGTCGCAGCTCGGCCTCTTTTATTTCCTGCGGGGTAAGGCCGCTGAGCAGGCGGATGAAAAGAGCTATAAGCCCCTTGGTGATGAGCGAGTCACTGTCCGCATGAATAAGCATCTTGCCGTCCTCCAGCTCTGTGCCTACCCACACGCGGCTCTGGCAGCCTTTTATCAGGTTGCCCGGCTTGCGGTACTTGTCCGGCATGGGCGGGAGTTTGCGCCCCAGAGAGATGATGAACTCATACTTTTCCGTCCAATCCTCGAAGATGGACATGTCATCCAGCAGCTCCTCTATGCGGTCGTTGAAGCTCATGGTGCCGTGGTCAGCAAGAGGTTGCAAGGGTGTAAAGCACGGCTTTCTGGGCGTGCAGGCGGTTCTCCGCCTCGGTGAAGATGACAGGGGCGTGCGCCTCCAGCACTTCATCCGTAATCTCATAGCCGCGGTAGGCCGGTAGGCAGTGGAACACGCTGTGACCGGGGACTGCCAGCTGCAGCAGCTCGGCATTCACTTGGTAGGGGAAGAATGCCTTTTCTTTGGTGCCTTTTTCTGCCTCCTGTCCCATGGAAATCCACGTGTCGGTGTTGATGATGGTGCAGTCGCGTACAGCCTCTGCGGCATCTGTGGTGCAGATGATGTTCGGGCAATCCAGAGCAGCCAAGGTATCTGTCTTGGGCAGAGCGTGCTCCGGACCGGCGAGGGCGAGGGTGAAGCCCAAGTGCTTTGCTGCCCACATCCAAGAGCGTCCCATGTTGTTGTCCACATCTCCGAGGAAGGCAATCTTCATGTCTTTCCACGAGCCTACGCCGTATTTTTCCTCCAGCGTGAGCAGGTCTGCCAGTATTTGGCAGGGGTGTTCCTGATCTGTCAGCGCATTGATGGTGGGAAGCTTAGAGTAGCGTGCAAAGTCTACCACCTCATCCTGCCCGTAGGTGCGGATGACAGCACCATGTATCATGCGCCCCAGCACGCGGGCTGTGTCCTTGATGGGCTCACCGCGCCCCAGCTGGATATCGCGGGTGGACAGGAACATGGGGCGGCCGCCCAGCTCGGAAATACCTACCTCGAAAGAGACGCGGGTACGGGTGGAGGACTTGGAGAAGATGAGTGCCCAAGTCTGCCCCGCGAGCGGCTGCGAGCTGTGGTTGCCGCGCTCCGCCTTGAGTTTGTGCCCCAGAGCCAGCAGATTCTGTATCTGCTCGCCCGTCAATTCTTCGATGGAAAGTAACTGCTTCATGGTCTGTACCGCTTGTGGAAAACAGGAAACTACCACAGGCAGCAGCAGATGTAAAGCACGGAATAAGTCATGTGAGTTCGAAAGCCAAATTCCTTCGTATGTTCACCGGCCTATAGTGGCGCGGAATTTTACGGGGGCGTGGGCGTAGCCTTGGGGTTTGTGTGTGGTGAGGCGGAGTTGGAGCCTCTCATGCCTGGCATCCGGCACCACATAGGTGGCGGAGACCTTGTTGCCTTCCTCTAGGAAGAGGCCCTCTACGATATTGGTTTCCAGAGGGGAGCCCTCGGCATCGCAGATGGTGATGGCGGCGATATCCGGGGTGTTTTCGTACACGAGCACAAATGCTGTATTCTCCGGGTCATTCGGATTCGCGGCTGAGGGTGTCACAAAAAAATCGTGCCCATTCACAGAAACAGAGCCGCTCTGTGCAGGGGAGAACTCCACGGGGGCATGTACCAGCTCTCCGCAGGAAAGCGGTACGCTGAGGCTGGTGTCGCAGCAGAGGCTTCCCCCCTGCGGGCGGGTGGGAAAATCGTACACGGCTATAAGGCAGTGCCTACCTTCATCCGAATCGTAGCAATGCTCCCACTCACGGAAGGTGCCGAGCATGGCGTTGCCGGTGCCGTCTGTAGCAGCCAGTTGCTGCTGAGTGGATTCCTGGCGTATGGTGTAGCCATCTGCCGGGGTAAGATGCAGGCGCACGGTACAGAGGACTGTGGCTCGTGGATCCGCAGGGTAGAAAAACTCGACACTCTGCGGTGAGATGTTCACCACACTTGGCCGCTGAGCCGCAGCTGTGAGCAGGAGTAGGCCGGAAATCGTGCAGAAAAGGCGTTTCATCATCAGTAGGGGCGTAGTACCGTTACTTCTCCCAGCGTGACGCCGAGGCGGAAGCGTACCTTCTCGCGCTGCGGGGATTTGACGGTGACAATACGTACAAACTCCGTGGGGTTCGTGTCCCACATTTGCATTTCGTAGGCGTTCCCTCCGATGGGGGTTATCTCCACCGGCTGGGTGAGCAGAGAGCCGTTCTCGCCCGGCCACACGCGCTCCACGCGGCGTATCGTGGTGCCGGGGGAGCAAGTCATGGTAAGCTCAGAGCTGCGCAGTTTGGTGCCCTCCCTGTTGCTCTTGGCCGCGTTGGCTCGCTGCGGTTCAATTTTTACAATGGTGTCCCCCAAGCGGTGCTCAGAGGCCTCCAGCATGTTTACGGCAATGTGCGGATGCGCCGTGCGAGCCTTGGCTATGGTGACCAGCAGCTCTCCCTCCAGCTCAACTTGCTTGCCGGTGGGGCGGGTGCTGCAGGTGAAAGTGGTGAGTGCCCGATTGTCCGGCGAGATGACGATGGCACCGCGCTCCGCAAGGCGCACGGTGCCGGTGGCATCTTTCACACGTATGGTGCCGGTGAGGGAGGCACTCTCGCACATATAATAGCCGGCCGGGGGTATCAACTCCAAGGTGCAGGAGAAACCGGGGAAGGAGGTTCTGTTGTGCGGGCGGAACTCGGTACGGCAGCTGCGCAGCTGTACGGAAACCCCGTTCTGCTGTGCCTGACTCAGGCACGGCAGACTCACCAGAGCACAGGCTATGGCCGCGGTAAATCTCATCTATGTCTTTCTTATAGCCTATTTTATGTTGGGGTTCAAGCTAAAATCCGCCTCCGACGCGGCATTCTGTCATTTTTATCTTGTTTTATTGCGAAATCCGTTGCATAATGCGTGGCATGAAGCAGGGGAGAGACCTTACAGGAGAGTTGCTCAAGGCGGTATCGCGTTCTTTTTATCTGACCATCTACTGGTTACCTTCCGCCATGCGCAGAGGTGTAGCTTTGGGGTATATGCTGGCACGTGCAACGGACAGCGTGGCAGATACCTCCACCGCTGCACCGGAGCAGAGGGAAGATGTGCTGCGTGCCATGGGCAAGGCTATAGCCGGCACGGCTACTCCTGCACAGGTGCATGCCCTGCTGGCGGAGCTGGGGGGGGAGATGGCCGCGGCGCAGTCCAACCCCGCTGAGCGCAGGCTTCTGCAACGCTTTGGCGATTGTTTGGAGGCGCTGGCGGATTTTCCGGAAGCTGAGCGCTGTTGTATACGTAAGGTTCTGAGTACTATTATAGAAGGGCAGCTTTGGGATATTACTTATTTCCACACCCATGATAGCGTGCAGGACGATGAGCAAACACTGCTGTATACCTACCGAGTAGCCGGGTGCGTGGGCGAGTTCTGGACTGAGCTGGGCTATACCACTCTAGGGGCAAAGTTCTGTGCGCCGGAGAAGCAGGCTCTTATGACGCAGGCGGGTATACGCTACGGCCGTGGGCTCCAGCTTATCAATATCCTGCGCGACCGCGAGGAAGATATGCAGCGTGGGCGCTGCTACCTATGCTCTGCCCCGGAGAAGTGGCTCAACCGCGCGGACTATTTCATGAACGACGGTATAGACTATTGTCGCCGTTTGCTGGGGTTCCGCCTGCGTTTCGCCGGTATGCTGCCTGCGCTTATCGGCAAAAAAACAATAGCCTCGCTCCGCAGAGCAAGGCCGGAAGACGGGCGTGTCAAGATACCGCGCCGAGCTGTGTATGGCTGTATGCTGCGCGCACTGTGGCTTAGCCTTGTTGCGCGAGCTTCTTGAGCTTCTTGGCCAGCGTGATCTTTGCGGCCGACGATACGCGATCTGTAAAGAGGAAGCCCTCCAGATGGTCGCACTCGTGCTGCAAGCAGCGAGCCAGCAAGCCGCCACAGTCTACCGCCAATACGGAGCCATCCAGCTGGGGAAGGGTGGCTCGAACATGGTCGAGGCGGCTTACATTGGCGCGAATATTGCGAACACTCAGGCAGCCCTCTGTAAAAAGCTCCTGTTTGCCGTAGGGCTCAATGGTGGGGTTGATGAACACAAGCGGCATAATATCACGTATGGGGCGAAGCTCGCCGTTGATAGTAGCCATTTCCGGCTCGCTCCCTTCCTCCTCGTCCTCCGGTATGTCAATCACCACCAAGCGAATATTCTCTCCAACCTGGGGTGCCGCGAGGCCGATGCCGTTGGCGGCGTACATCGTCTCTACCATATTGGAAGCAAGCGCGCGAATGGCGTCGTCTACGTGTTCTACCGGCGCGCTCACCGCGCGCAGTACCGGGTCCCCGTATTGAGTAATGGAAAGGAGCATAAACTGAAATGAAATCGGTAAGCAATTCTGCCCGCCACGCCGACTAAAGTCAAGCCTATTCCACGCATGCAGTCACTATTTTGATGGTGCAGCGGTAGAAAATTGCATCGGTGTGCGTTGAGCAAAAGGTGTCTGACGGATAAAAAGTGAGAATTTGCTTGCAATTTTGGAGGAATTGGTGCATAAAGCTGCGCAGCTATGACGAACGAACGCTCGCGCAAGCCCTCGTGGTTGAAGGTGAAGCTGCCCAAGGGGCAGGCTTTTAAGCATGTGAATGAACTGGTGAAGGGAAATTCGCTGGTGACAGTTTGCGAGGAGGCTATGTGCCCGAATCGTGGGGAGTGCTGGAGCCACGGAACGGCCACCTTTATGGCCTGTGGCGATGTATGCACCCGCGCTTGCGGATTCTGCGCCACGCGTACGGCTAAACCCAAGCCGCTCGACCCCGAGGAGCCCGGCAAGATAGCCGATGCAGTGAGTCGCATGAAGCTCTCGCACACGGTGGTGACAATGGTGACGCGCGATGATTTGAAGGATGGAGCAGCGGGACATATTGCCGCCATTATCCGCGAAATCCGCCGCACCAGTCCGCAGACGGTTATCGAGGTGTTGACATCGGATTTCAATGGTAATGAGGACGCTCTGGCTACGGTGATGGATGCGCGGCCGCACATTTTCAACCACAATTTGGAGACAGTGGAGAGGCTCTCGCCCATTGTACGCTTTCGCGCGCGTTATCGCAAATCTCTGCACATGTTGCAGCGCGCGCTGGAGATGGCACCGGGCATGGTAGTGACCAAGAGCGGAATCATGCTTGGTCTGGGGGAGACTCGCGAGGAGTTGGAGCAGACCATGGACGACCTGCGCGCCCATGGCGTGACTGTGCTCACCATGGGGCAGTATCTGCGTCCCTCCGCGCGACACTTACCGGTTATCGACTATATAAGGCCGGAGGTGTTCAACGAGCTGCGCGAGGTGGCTTTGGGCAAGGGATTTCGGCATGTGGCCAGCGGTCCGCTTATCCGTTCGTCGCACCACGATGCGAACTTCCGGCCTGAGTTGGATATCATGGAAGCTATCAATGCGGACTTGCGTGCGCGTGGCGAAATCTGCTGATACTCGCGCCATTGAGCTTGACAGCGCATGCGAAAGCCGTTAGAATAGCGCATACACGCATCTTTCACACCACATTTTATGGCAACTGAGACAATGACTGACGCCGAGGCCGCACTCAACGCCCTGTATGGTTGCGACACCTTCGGGATAAAGACGATGGAGAAGTATCTCTCCAAGAGTGCCTTCAAGAAGATGATGCTCACCGTGCAAAAGGGCGGTAAGCTCGACATCAGCATTGCAGACGAGGTGGCTCAAGCCATGAAGGTGTGGGCTCTGAGCAAGGGCGCTACGCACTATACCCACTGGTTCCAACCGCTTACAGATGCTACTGCGGAGAAGCACGACTCTTTTGTGGAGCCGGACGGCAAGGGCGGCATGCTCTGCGAGTTTACGGGCAAGAACCTTATCCAGGCTGAGCCGGATGCCTCCAGTTTCCCCAGCGGAGGTATACGCGCCACTTTCGAGGCACGAGGATACACGGCGTGGGATCCCACGAGTCCGGCTTTCATCAAGCGCACGGAGCACACCGTGACGCTGTGTATCCCTACTGCGTTTTGCAGCTATACCGGGGAGGCTCTCGACAAGAAGACACCGCTTCTTCGCTCCATGGCCGCGGTGGCACAGCAGACGGTGCGTGTGTTGCACTGTTTCGGCATAGAGCCAAGTTATGTGGTGAGCAATCTTGGGGCGGAGCAGGAGTATTTCCTGATAGATCGTGACCTGTATCTGAGACGTCCGGACCTCATTGAAACCGGGCGCACTCTCTTTGGCTGCCTGCCTCCCAAACACCAGCAGATGGAGGATCATTACTTCGGCTCCATCAAAGAACGAGTGTTGGAATTTATGATGAGCGTGGATCGCGCTCTGTGGGCGCTGGGGGTGCCTGCTAAGACTCGCCACAATGAGGCGGCTCCCGGTCAGTTTGAAATCTGCCCGCTCTTCGAACCCTGCAATGTGGCTGTGGACCATAATGTGATGATTATGGATATCCTGCAGCGCCAGGCGCTTAAGTACAATCTGGTGTGTTTGCTGCATGAGAAGCCCTATGCCAGTGTGAATGGTTCCGGCAAGCACAACAACTGGTCGCTTTCCACGCCGGAGTTAGGCTCGCTGTTCTCCCCGGGGAAGACTCCGCACAGCAACCTGCTTTTCCTGACTTTCCTTTCCGCTGTGATTATGGGTGTGGATAAGCATGCTGACCTGCTGCGTGCCTCCATAGCGAAAGCCGGCAACGACCACCGCTTGGGCGCAGCCGAGGCTCCGCCCGCCATCATATCCATATTCCTGGGTGATCAGCTGACCGATATTATCGAGCAGATAAAGGCCGGAGGTGCGCGTTCTTCTGCGGCCAAGACTACTATGGAGCTTGGTGTGGATGTGCTGCCTGAGCTGCCCAAGGATACAACGGATCGTAACAGAACATCACCTTTTGCCTTTACGGGGAACAAGTTCGAGTTCCGTGCCGTGGGCTCTTCCCAGACTTGCGCTTGGCCTATGGCCGTGCTCAATACTATCATGGCTGAGGCGCTGGATATAGTGGCGACTCGTCTGGAGCCTGTGGCCGGCACCGAGGCATTTAAGGATGCTGTGCGCGAGCTTATTAAGGAGCTTATCACTCAGCACGACCGGGTGGTGTTCAATGGCAACGGCTATTCGGAGGAATGGGTGGTCGAGGCGGAGAAGCGCGGGCTGCCGCATATCAAATCCACCCCCGAGGCGCTGGATGTGCTGGCGCGGCCGGATACCATCGCGCTCATGGAGAAGTACGGCGTGTTGAATCGTTCCGAACTGCTGGCTCGCCGTGAGATCCAGATAGAGAACTTTGAGAAGCTTATCGATATCGAGGCTAAGACTTGTCTGAACATGCTGCGCACGATATATCTGCCGGCTGTTGCTCGGCAGATGACGGAAATTTGCACCACGGTAAGCTCCATATTGGCGGCCGGGATTCCGGCCGGCATGAAGGCTGCTCGTGCGCAAGCCGCTCAGATTGGTTCTTTGTACGATGAACTGGTGCCTCGGGTGGATGCTCTGGAGGATGCCATACACTGTGGAGAGCCTATCGCTATGCGTGCTGCTATGGAGGATGCTCGCCTCACGGTGGATGCGTTGGAAGCTATTGTGGCTGCAGACCGCTGGCCGGTGCCTACCTACGCGCAGATGCTCAATATACATAGCCGCTAAGAATCGAGAAAATTACGAGGCAGCAGGATACCCGACTTTCTGAGAATCGGGTATCTTACTGCGTTTTTTTTGTTGAAAGTGTGTCATAAGGGGGTTGACAGGTGAGATGATTTGTGTATAATACCCACGCATTTTGCCAAATACTTGACAAAATGCGTAAAAGGTGGAGTATTGCCTAATTTTACAGTCTCACATATGTCTACAGCTAAAAACAAACCGGAATCAGGCACAGCCAAGAGCACCGCAAAGAAAGCAGATAAAGGAGCTGAAACAAAGAAAGCTTCTGCTGCAAAATCGGCTGCAAAGAGCAGCGCCAAACCGGCCTCTAAATCCACTACCAAGGCTCCGGCTAAGCCTGCCGTGAAACCCGCAGCCGAGGCACCCGCTAAGCCTGCTGCGAAATCCGCCGCCAAGGCACCCGCTAAGCCCGCCGCGAAACCCGCCGCGAAACCCGCCGCCAAGGCACCCGCTAAGCCCGCCGCGAAACCCGCCGCCAAGGCACCCGCTAAGCCTGCCACGAAACCCGCGGCCAAGGCACCCGCTAAGCCTGCCACGAAACCCGCGGCCAAGGCACCCGCTAAGCCTGCCACGAAACCCGCGGCCAAGGCACCCGCTAAGCCTGCCGCGAAACCCGCGGCCAAGGCACCCGCTAAGCCTGCCGCGAAACCCGCCACCAAGGCGCCTGCTAAGCCCGCTGCGAAACCCGCAGCTAAGTCTCCGGCTAAGCCCGCAGTGAAATCCGACGCCAAGTCGGTAGAAAAAACAGAATCTCCTGCTGCAAAGGCACCGAAGAAAACACCTGTTGCTGAGGTAAAACCCAAGGCTGAGGATGGTGGACAGAAAGCTCCCAAAAAGAAATCCTCTTCGCGTCGCAAGAGTACGTATACGCCTCCTCGAGTCACGGCGAAGGATCTGCAGGATTTCTTCCCGGATGATATAACGCTTAAAACCGCGTTTAAGAACCTTCTGGCTATAGCCAAGAAGAAGGGAGGGTATGTGACGGATGATGATATCTTCTCTTCTCTGCCTATGGATGGGTACGAAGAGCAGGATACTGAGCGTCTCTTTGAGCGTTTGCATTCTATCGGCGTTGAGGTGCGCGATGAATCTGCTACGATTGCGCCTATTTCTCTGGCAGACATGAAAGACTCCAAAGGGAAAAATGTGCGACTGGTGGACACACCTATCGTACAAGAAAAAGTGCGCGAGCTTATCGTGCTTGCTACGGAGCAGGGGTATTTGACCTACGACGATATCAACGAAGTGCTGCCCAACGATATCATTAACCCCGCAGATCATGAGGAAATCATGGAGCGTCTGCGCGGGATGAATTTCGATATCATTGACGCCTCGGATGTGGATAACTACAGCGAGCGCCAGCGTCTTGTGGATGCCGGCGAGGAGGACGAGAATGAAAAGATGGAGGCTAAGCTGGATATTCTCGATGATCCTGTGCGTATGTACCTCAAGCAAATGGGGCAGAAAGATTTGCTTAAACGCGAGCAGGAGGTGAGCCTTTCCATCCGTATAGACCATGCGGAAAACGACTTGCAGACGCGTCTGCACAAGTTTGGTGTGGTGGCTATGCTCTACCTCGAAACTGCCCAGCGTATTCTCCAGAACAAGGAGCGTTTCGACCGCGTAGTAGCGGATAAGAATATCGACCACCGTGAGCAGTATTTCAAGGAGATTCAACCCCTCATCAACAAGATATACGATCTGCATGATGATGCTCAGGCTGCGTACAATAACCTGCGCCGGGCTCGCCGCCGCAACAAGGGAGAAGAAGCAGCCCGGAAGGAGTTTGAAGAGATGCTCGAAACGCTGGATGCTCTCTATCGCAAGTTTTGCTTCAAAGGGAAGGTGTACGAGGACTTTGTGGCTCGCTTGCGCGAGATTCGCCAGCGTGTCATGAAGCTGCGCCGCCAATACGAGGGTAAAACGGACGATAAGGAATACAAAGACACCATCACGGAGATCGAGGTGCAACTCTGGATGCCCATCGATGACTTCTTGGAGAATTACCAAGCCATGAAGGTCGCTATGAAGGAAGCCAAGGCTGCCAAGAAAGAAATGATAGAGGCAAATTTGCGTCTTGTTATTTCAATAGCCAAGAAGTACACCAATCGAGGTCTGGCGTTCTTGGATTTGATTCAGGAGGGTAACATGGGGCTTATGAAAGCAGTGGAGAAGTTCGAGTACCGCCGCGGCTACAAGTTCTCTACCTACGCAACTTGGTGGATTCGGCAGGCAATTACTCGCTCTATTGCAGACCAGGCACGCACTATCCGCATACCTGTACATATGATAGAAACTATCAACAAGCTCATGCGTGTGCAGAAGAAGCTGGTGCAGGATTTGGGGCGTGAGCCCTCGCCGGAGGAGATTGCCGCGGAGAGCGGTATGCAGGTGGAGCGTGTGCGCAATGTGCTTAAGATGGCTCAACAGCCCATCTCCATGCAGCAACCGGTTGGCGATTCGGACGATACTTCCTTTGGTGACTTTCTGGAGGATAAGAGCGCCGAGAATCCCATGGATGGTGCCGCCTTTAACTCCCTGCGCGAGAAACTCTCCGGGGTGCTCAATACTCTCAATGAGCGAGAGCGTGCCGTTATAGAGCAGCGCTTCGGGCTGAAGGATGGTAACCCGCGTACCCTTGAGGAGGTGGGGCGCCAGTTCAATGTGACTCGTGAGCGTATTCGCCAGATAGAGGCCAAAGCTCTGCGCAAGCTGCGCCACCCAACGCGCATAGGGTGCATCAAGGGCTTCTTGGACTCCTCTGTTTCCTGAGTCCGCGAAGCCTCAGGATGGATTTTCGAGCAGTATCGATGTCGTTTCCGGCAGCGATACTGCTTTTTTTGCAGTTTTTTTGTGCGGTGGCTCACTTTATGAGTGACTTTGCGGAGACTATTTGGTATGATATATGCACTTACCATGATGAGGCCGTTTTCTCGTACTGCAATTTTCTCTCTTATCGCCATGGGGGCATTCTCCTTGGTGCCTACAGCTGGTGCTCAGGATATCCAAGGTCGGGAATCTGCCCGGCGACAGATGGCAGCCCGCGATGCTCGCCAGCTTGTGCAGGAGGCACGCAATGCCTACAAGGCGGGGCGCTATACACAGGCAGTGGAGCACTACCGCAGCGCATTGCTGACTCTGCCGAAGGCTGAAACTCCGGCGGACAAGCGATTCCGGACATTTGTGTGCCGTAGTTTGTCCGACGCTCTGATAGCGCGCGCTATAGACTACCGCACTGTTGGGCGTTACGATGAGGCCGTGGCTTTTTTGCGTGAGGCTTTGGAGCTGGCTCCGGACAACAAGCGAGCGGAGGTTGAGCTGCTGCACACTGCCGATCCGGTGCGGCACAATCCGGCATTGTCTCCACAGCATGTGGGGGATGTAGCAGAGGTGAACCGACTCTTGGAGCTGGGCTATGCTCAGCTGGATTTGGCCAAGTTTGATGATGCTGAGGCGACATTTGCCTCTGTGGTGAAAATAGACCCCTACAATTCAGCTGCGCGTCAGGGGCAGGAGCTCGTGCGCCGTCATAAGATGGCATATTACAGCTCGGCACGCACTGCCGTGCGCGCTAAGATGCTCTCCGATGTTGACAAACAGTGGGAGGAATCCGTGACCGGCGGCGCTCCGGCGGATATAGAGCTGGGGGGAGAATTTGTGGCAGCCGTGGACGATGCTGCTCAGAAAGCATGTGCAGACCGCCTCGCGGAAATGATCATACCGCAGATTGCTTTCGACGAAGCTACCATCCACGAGGTGATTGAGGTGCTGCAGAATCAAATAAAACGCTTCGAGGCTAGTTCGCCTTCTTCGGCCCGCCCCATTAACCTGACTTTCAACTTCGGTGCCGCGAATTCCGAAGGATACAAGCGTATAACGGAGCAGACAGTTAAGCTTACACTCACGGAGATTTCTGTGAAGGAACTGCTTGACATGTTAGTAACCCAGCTGGGTATCACCTATTACTATACCCCCACCGGGGTAGAGCTTTCGTACTCCGGCAGGGACTTTGGTCCGCTAATGGAGCGTACTTTTAATGTACCTCCGCATTTCTTTGACAAAGCCGAACCTACAGAAGAGGAAAGCGATTTCGAGGATGAATCGTCAACCGGGCGCATGGCCATACGCCGCGTAAATCCGGTAAAGCGGCTCAAGGAGATGGGAATATCTTTCCCGGACGGAGCAGCGGCGCGCTATTCGCCTTCGACTCGCCGCCTCACTGTGCGTAATACCTCGCACAATCTCGCGGAAATCGAAGAGTTGCTCAATATCCCGGTGGGTGAAGAGCGGCAAATTGTTCTCAATGTTATTGCGGTAGAGGTATCGGAGGACGATTTGGAGCAACTTGGTTTTGACTGGATGTTCAATATCAATCTTGGTCACGACCAGCAGCTGACCGGTGGGTCTGAACTTGCTTCTTCCGCTACGGGGCTTCCTTTCTTCGAGGGCAATGTAAGGGAACAGGGAAAACAGGACGGCATGCTTGCCACCGGTGGGCTTCGCAGTGGTACGCGCGTATTCACAAGCGGAACTGCCAATCTGGACAACCTCATCAAAGCCGGTTCTGTGGAGGCCTATCGGGGTGCGGGGACTGCGTATTCTCCGGGAATTTTCGGGATTCGCGGTGTATGGAAAGCGGTGGATTTCACCGTGATGATGCGCGGCCTTTCTCAGAAAAAAGGAGTGGATTTACTCCATAATCCTCGCCTGATATTCAGCCCCGGGCGTGATGAGCAGGTAGTTTTTGCTGATGTTCACGAGATGTTTTTCCCGGAGACTTGGGAGGCACCGGAGGTGACATCCGTGAATCTTGGCGGTATTGAGCGAGGCAATAATAATAACAACGACGATAACGTACGCCACAATTTGCAGGGTTCTGCTGCCATCGGTGCCAACCCCACAGATTTCGTGCGTTTTGGCGTGAGCGAAGATGGCATAGGTGGTATCGGTACGATTCTGCAGGTGCACAATGCCGAGATTTCCGAGAATGGCAGATTTGTGACACTGTCTCTTACCACGACTACAAATGATTTCGAGGGCTTTATTAACTGGGGAACTCCCATTCACACAGCCTTGTATTCCGGGACAGATGAGATAAAGTATCTCCGCCTTAGCCCGAACTATATTCTGCAGCCCATGATAAAGCGCTATGTGGAGAATACAAAGATAACGGTTGTTCCCGGCTCTGTTATTGTGATGGGTGGCTTGAAAGAAGCCAGTGTTGTGCGTTTTGAGGATAAAGTTCCTGTGTTGGGCGATTTGCCGTTAGTTGGGCGGCTATTCCGCTCCGAAGGTGAGCAAAAGCTGCGCAAAGCTCTGATATACTTTGCCAAGGTGGATGTGATAGATCCGACCGGCCGCGATGTTGCAACGGGCGAGCGCCCCTCTATGGCCACAGAGAATCTCTGAGCTCTATAAATTCATGGGTAAGATAGAAAACGATAAATATCAGGACAGGGAGGAAAAGGATTCCCAAGTTCGTAATATCATAAACCGGCTCAATGCCGACAGACCCGCACTTGAGAAATCTCGCGAGGTGATAACGCGCTCGGACGGCTCAAAAGTTGTGCGAGTTACCAAAAAGCGCAAGGTTGTGATGACCAACGAGGAAAAAAGCAGCCGTTCTCGCAGAGGGGTTGTATACAGTATACTCGCGGCAGTGTGTGTGTTGACATGCCTCGTAGGTCTTTTTACCTACAAGGTATCACTGATGTCCGGTGAGGCGTATTTTTCTGAAGCATCGCAGAAACTGCAACAGGCATATGGCGCAAAGAGCGTACGCTTGGTAGGGGCGCGCTTGGATGGGTTTACGCTTTGCGTGGACAATGTCTTGGTGGAGTTTGGCGAAGATTCTCCGCTGGAGTTGGTGGAGATGAGCGGGGTGTCCGGCTCTCTGGCAACATCCTCATTTTTCACCGGTGTGCTGAAATCGGACGAGCTGAAAATCGAGCGCGTTGCGGTGACACTGCGAGACGGTGTTCAGCAGCTGCTGATTCCTGCTTGGCAGGGTGAGGAGCTGTGGAAGTTTGCCCGTGTGTGCTGCGATGATTTTTCTATATATGCGGCATCCGGCAGCAACTATCCGTATGCGTTGGAGCATGCTAATGCATATATGTATTTCCCGGGCAAATCGAAAGATTCTCGGATACTTATTTTGAAAGGCGGGCGCTTGCAGTTGCGAGGTTGGAAGCCCATGGATTTGATGGAAGGCCGCTTGGTGATTTCTCCGCTTGCGTTGGAGAATATACGTCTGGAGACAACTACAGACATAACGCGCGAGAAAGATGCCGTTCCCGCCTCCCGCATGCTCATCACCGGTCGTTTGGCACAAGGGGAGGCGCTTACTACCCCCTTGTCTGTGGATTCCGAGAATATGAACTTCTCCGATTTTTGCGGCGAGAAGTTCACGCAGTTCCTGAATGCCAAGACGGCTATGACGTCTGCTGATAAGAATAAGTCCACAGTGGAAATGGTGCTGCCTATCGAAACGCCGAAGCCCGTTTTCCGCGGTATATTCTCATTGCGTGAGGTGCGCTTCACTTTTATGCCGGCTGTTCTTACGATATTGGAACATATTGAACCGGTGCGGAGACGCTCATACATGCCGCTCAAGGTCAGTTCCGGCCGCGCTAACCTGGAGCCTTCCGAAAACGGGCTTACCCTTTCTTTCCGGAATGAGGATATGCAGGAGGCGGATCTCATCACCTTAAGGGGAAATATCGAGGTGAATGCGGCAAATGAACTTTCCGGCACTCTCGAGTATGGTATTCCCTCCGCGCTTACACACGTGGAATATCCGGATGGTTTGGCTGACCCGATTTTCCGCGATGATGGTATTCTGGCTTGGGTCAGCACGACGCTTTCCGGCTACATGAATGCGCCGAAGGATAATTCCGCAGAGTTGGAGCTACAAGCAGAACCAGCAAGGCGGGAGCGTCCGCAGAGGACGCCGTTCGACTCTATCGACGTTGATGCCTTGTCCGACCAGGTGCTGGGGACTACTCATACTGAGTCCAATGCCCAGCTTGCCGAGAAGCGAACTGCGGAGCCCGGTACTGAGCCGGCAGGGAAACCGGCTAACAATATCGGCAATCCGTTTGCACCCGCAAGTCCTTTCCAACCGAGCTCTCCCTTTGCCCCTCAGCCTTCCAATCCGTTCGATACCGGAAGCGGTAGTGGTGATTTGTTGGGGCCGGCTGATAAATCCATTTTCCCTTCCAGATAATTCAAAATGTAACCATGTCCAACGAGATTCGCAAAAAGTGGTGGACTGCTCCGCTCGGGCATTTGGCTTGGTTTCTCATAGCCGCTGTGTGTGCTACACTGAGAAAGCGCATTGTGAATCTTAATGAGCCGGGCGATAGGATGGGGGACTACCAGTGTATCATTGCGCTGTGGCACAACCGTGTGTTCTCTCCCTGCCATGTGTACCGCTATGTGGTGAAAGGGAAGTTGCCCATGAGCATGCTCACCAGTGCCAGCAAGGATGGTGCCTTGCTCACCACCATCGCGCAGGATTACGGCATGCGCACTGTGCGAGGCTCCAGCCACCGGCGTGGTGCAGCCGGATTCCGCGATATGGTGCGCGAGTTGGACGAAGGCTGCTGCATGTGCATTACTCCGGATGGTCCTAAGGGCCCCATCTACAAGTGTCGACCAGGTGCCGTGCGGTTGGCTTCCCTGAGTGGCTACCCCATTATTCCTGCGTGTGTGGATTATTCCTCATGCTGGCGCATTGGGAAAGCGTGGGATGGTTTTGTCATACCCAAGCCTTTCTCGCGTGTTACTATTACATGGGGGAAGAAAATCTATGTGCCGAAAAATATCACGGACGAGCAACAGGCTGAATACTGCCGCATGATAGAGGAGGCTCTTGCCCATGGGCACCCCGACTTTGGTCCGCTGGAGATAGAACAATAAACATTTTCCGATATGTCTACAACACTGATAGATGGTAAAGCTGTGGCTGCAAAGATTCGCGAGGGTCTTGTCGCCGAGATCGCAGAACTTAAAGCGCAGGGCAAGACTCCCGGGCTGGCCGTGGTGCTGGTGGGCGAGGATCCTGCCTCGCAGGTATATGTGGGTTCCAAGGTGCGTGCCTGCGAAGAGCTGGGGCTTTATTCGCAGAAGTGGGAGCTGCCGGCTGATACCACACAGGAGCAGCTCGTGGAGCTTATCCACAAGCTGAACGCAGACGAGCGTATCCACGGTATTCTGGTGCAGAGCCCTCCACCTCCGCACATTGATGAGGAGGCTGTTATCCTCAATATCGACCCACGCAAGGATGTGGATGGTTTTCACCCCGCTAACGTGGCTAAGCTGGTGCTGGAGGATGAGGAAGGTTTTGTGCCCTGCACGCCGCTGGGTTGCATGGAGTTGCTGAAGGCCTATGGTATACCCACGGCTGGCAAGCATGCCGTTGTGATAGGACGCAGTCTTATCGTGGGTAAACCCATGGCGAACCTGCTGGTGAGCAAGAAAGCAAATGCCACCGTCACCATCGCGCACTCCCGCACGGCGGATTTGCCGGGCGTGTGCCGCACGGCGGACATTATCGTGGCCGCTGTTGGACGCCCCGAGATGGTGAAGGCCGACTATGTGAAGGACGGCGCCGTTGTTATCGATGTGGGTATCAATCGCATTCCCGATGCTACGCGTCCTCGCGGCTACCGCATAGTGGGCGATGTGGATTTCGAGGCGGTCAAGGACAAGTGCTCAGCCATTACCCCTGTGCCCGGTGGTGTAGGCCCCATGACGATTGCCTTGCTCATGGCCAACACGGTGAAAGCCTGCCGCCAGCTCACACGCTGAGTACGATGCTACTCTCGCCGTCAGACGAAGCAGATGTCACTCGCCACAAATCTCAATTAGTTGATTTGCTGCATATTGCAGATCAGATTCTTGTAGAGAATCCACAGGTGGAGCTGTGCCCGCGGCTGGTTGAGCTTCTGGCTCAGCTGGAGGCGGCGTTCGCGGGACAGAGCTGCCCGTCCGATATCAGCCTGCTGAGCGGTGGTCTTGCGGAAGATGACTACCGCTCACCGAGTGCTATAAGCTATATCAACACTTCAGACTCGACACCCCGTGACGATTGGGGCGCAATTTCTCCGCAGTTGCTCCGAGCCTGTGAGGATGCTTTAGTGTATCTGGAGCCACCCGCATTCTGCTATGTGCTGCCTGCCTACCTGCGCCAATATCTCCTGCGCCCGGATTTCATGTGTACGGACAGTATTTTCTCTTGCATGAGCCATACTGCTCCGTATAGCCGCGAAAAACTGGCACCACTGAAGCCCGCACAACGCTTCGTGGTAGAAGCTGTGATGAATGAATACCGCCTGCGAGAGCAAAAAATTAACGGCGAGTACCAAGAATACCTGCTTCCTTGGGAATACGACCTCTATCTCCGGCAAGGAAACGAGGTTTCCGCTTGGACCTTTACCGGGAATCTTGCTTTGGACTACGCCGCACGCGCGGGAATAGAACTCTAGCAACGTTTCAGCAGACGAACAAGAGCGGTAATGCCGACAAGGCCAACGCAGCATATGGCATTGGCTACCAGCAGGAGAAAGTGTCCGAAGAGGGTGCTGAACCCGTCGTATCCTTCCAGAAATACTCCTACTACATTGCAAATCAGTGTGAAAAGTAGGGGCAGAATAAAGCAGATATAGAGAGTTGTGGGTCTCAGAAGAGGCCGCCGCTGTATCCAGAGCCAGCCGATGCAGCAGAAGAGAGCCGGCAGCAGATGCCAAACGATGAGCAGCGCAAGTATCATCGTAGTATTCAGTTGCTCCGCCGTATAGCGGAAAATCAGCATAAGCAGTGCGTATGCTACAGGCAGCAACACGCTGTAGAGAGCGCAGTATTTCATGCTAACAGTTCCGTATTTTCAGCCAAATGGTCTTTATTGCTCCGGTAAGGGCTATTAGCATTGCCGAGCAGCATAGGTTAGTGATTACGCTGAACAACGCTCCCGATATTGCATAATCTTTGTGCAGTCCATGCAGGTATAAATCCGCAAAGGCTCCGATAAAAGCCACGGCCGCCGGGATGGCCAGACAGATAGTAGCCGTTTCTTTGCTGCAAATAGGTTTGCGTTGAATCCACAACCACCCAATACAGCAGAACATACCCGGTAAAAAGAAGCTTGTAGCTGCCAGAACGAGCGCGCGGAATGTGTGTAGGTACCTCTGCTGTCTGTATTCCGGGTAGGGAGGCGCAATGATTTCTGCGCCTGAAACATCGCGATATTCGTTGGTGTCGTTCGGGCATAGGCACATGCTGCCATCCTTGTTTACTTCCAGCCATGGTATTTGTACCTCAGAGGTTTCCAGTAGGTATGACCGCTCTCCCGGGTACCGCGGCAGTATACCCATGTTGCTTATATATTTCTCGGTACCTCCATTCTGTGAGTCGCTTTTTCTGAGCCGAAATGTGGAGATGATTTTTTGCTGTAATTCCTCATTGGCCGGAATATGGTATACATCGATGGGGTAGTGCTCGGCATCGATAGCTCGTACTGTTTCTATGTTTACGCCTGCCGGTTCTTCTCCCAGCCAAGGAGCAATTTCCTGTTTCCACTCGTTTTCTATGTTGCCAAGCAGACAGACCAAGGCATAGGTAAGTGTGAGCAGAAGAATGTAACGATTGCAGGGAGGCATAGTAAGATAGTTTATTTGATTTTCTGTGTGGAGCGGGGGTAGATTTTTTGAAACTCGCCGATGCGTTGCAGCTCTACCTTATCTTCGGCTATATAGGCGCGGTACGGGGCGTAGTCCCCGCTGAGTCCGGCGAGGAATCGGAAGCTGCCATCTTCTGCCCAGACGCCCTGTTCACAAAAGAGGAGAGAATCACGGTAACGCACTTCAAAACTCAGCCCCCCATTCATCAACGCCAGAGGTAAGCGATCCACTCGGTAGAAGCGGAATCCGGCAGTTCCGCGTGGCCAGGCCTGAACTGCCAGCCATTTGCCGTCCGGCGACCACGGCTCCGGTACAATCTCTGTGGTGGATTTGCCGTGGCTTTGCTCCAGCAGGAACTGCCGCCCGTCTCTATGTACTAGGGTGATGGAGGTAACGCGCTGCAGCATAGGCGCTTCCGGATGCCGATACCCGGTGTAGACTATCTCCCACTCGCCGCAAGGGGAGGCAACACGCCGCTCGGCATTCACTCGGCAGCTTTCATCGTATATCAACGGTTCGTCTGCGGTTGCACTCAGTAACGGAACAACTGCAAGAAAAACAATCAGGAATAATGTTCTCATATTCTTATAGACGCTCAGCAACCAAAAATTATGGCGAAAAAGCGAAAAATCTTCAGCTAGGTTCCTGCTGGGTGATGCAGTGGATAGCTCCGCCCTCAATGACGAGGCGGCGGGCATCGAAGCCTACTACCTGTTTTCCGGGGAAGCACTCGCGCAGGATACCCAGTGCGCGGTCGTCTTCTTTGGATTGGTTGAATACAGGCACGATAACGGCAGTGTTGCATATGAGGAAGTTCGCATAGCTGGCCGGTAGTTGCTCCAAGCGCCAATTTTTGGCTACCAGCGGCTGCGGCATGGGCAGGGGGATAATCTCCACGCTGCGTCCGGCCGGGGTGCGCAGGTCTTGCAAGCGCTCGTTGTTTTCTGCCAAGTTGCGGTAGTGCGGAGAGTGCGGGTCGGGCTCTACGATGGAGACTACGGCCTCCGCGTTCACGAAGCGCACCATGTCGTCTATGTGGCCGTCCGTGTCGTCGCCCTCTATACCGCTACCCAACCAGAATACTTGTTTGGTGCCCAGCATGTGGTGCAGCTCTGCTTCCACATCTTTTTTGCTTACGCCCGGGTTGCGGTTCGGATTCAGCAGCACCGCCTCCGTGGAGAGCAGCAGCCCTTCGCCGTTGCCCTCTATAGCGCCTCCCTCCAGTATCAGCTCGCTGCTCAGGCGGGGTAGCTCCAGACTCTCGGCGATACGCGTGGGTATTTCGTTGTCCAGATTCCACGGGGCAAACTTGCCTCCCCAAGCATTGAAGCCCCAGTCCGCCAGCTGGCGGAAACCATCCTGCCGCTGCACAAAAATGGGGCCGTGGTCGCGGCACCACACATCGTTGGTGGGGTGGTCGTAGAGGGCATAATTCTGCACCCCTCTCTGCTGCAACAATTTGCGTATACCGGAGTGCAGGGAAGCGGCCGCATTGATGCGTACCTGTGCATGCGAAGCAATAATTGCAGCTAAGTCTGCATATTTACCGGTCAGCTCAGCCAGTCCTCCTTGCCAGAGGTCTTCGCGGTGGGGCCAAGAGAGCCACACGGCCTGCTGTGCTTCCCATTCGGCGGGCCAGCGCAGCTGCTCGCCCTGCATAGGCTGTGGTACATTCATGGTGTGCATGGGGGGAATTTAGGAAAAGGGGGTGAGACTTCCATCGTAGGGAGCATGGAGAATCTGCTTCAGGTCGGGCAGGGTATCGAATTGCTCGCGCGAGTCTCCTTTTTGTCGTCCGAATACGCCTACCTCGATGAGGTTGTATACAATGGCTCCGAAATCCCGCGAGTGGGTGATTCCCCAGAACTCCAGAACATGGGCTGCCAGCGGTCCGTATTCCTCCAATGCGTAGGAGCACGCTCCCATGTAGAGCTCCTCTGCACTCAGGTGAGGGTTTTTGTCCTCCTTGCGGAACTTGTCCGCTGCAGCATCCAACCCGGCACGCATGAACTCGTATGCCTCTACCGGATACTGAGGGTAGCGCTCCACCAGAATCTCTACAGCTTTTTCGAAGCTCTTTTGCATGCCCGCATATTACCATGCGTCCGCTGTGGCGACAATGCCAAAGCGTGCCAGCACCTCCTCTTTTTTAGCGCATGCACGCACTTGCGAGCATATTTTGCCGAAAATACGCTTGCTAAAACAAGTTTGCTGTGCTAGAATGCGCAAGCGCATCAGGCGTTACAAATCTGTATGAACACCAACCTTCGCATTGCTATCGGTTCGGACCACAAGGGCGTGGACCTGAAAGAAGTTGCCGTGGAAATCCTCACCGGCTGGGGGTATACGGTAGAGGACGTAGGTCCGGAGACTAAGGAGACCTGCGACTATTCCGACTATGCCAACGAGGTCTGCAAACGCGTGACAGATGGTCGCGCAGACCGTGGTATACTGATTTGTTTTTCCGGTCTGGGGATGAGCATTGCAGCCAACCGCTGGAAGGGGATTCGCGCTACACTTACCCGCACTCCGCAGGTGGCTGCCCTCTCCCGCCAGCACAACGATTCCAATGTGATGTGCCTTGCCTCTGCATTCGTGATGCCCGATGATTTGGACGACCTTCTCCACACTTGGCTGGATAGTGAGTTCGAGGGCGGTCGCCATACCCGCCGTCTGGCAAAGGCCTCCGGCTCCATGCTGGCTACCACCGACCCCGAGCTTGCCGCCTACATTGAGGAGGAGCACAACCGCCAGCGCAACAATATCGAGCTTATTGCATCGGAGAACTTCGCCTCCCCCGCTGTGATGGAGGCTCAGGGCTCCGTGCTCACCAACAAGTATGCCGAGGGTTACCCCTCCAAGCGTTGGTACGGCGGCTGCGAGGTCGTGGACAAGGTTGAGCAGCTTGCCATAGACCGCGCTAAGGCGCTTTTCGGCTGCGACTTTGCCAATGTTCAGGCTCATTCCGGCTCCCAAGCCAACATGAGCGTGTACCACGCCTGTATCCAGCCCGGCGATACAATCCTCACTATGGACCTCGCCTGTGGTGGGCACCTTTCTCATGGCTTCTTTGCCAACTTCTCCGGCAAGCAGTACAACGTGGTGCACTACGGCGTGAATCCGGAGACAGAGTGCATCGACTACGATGACATGGAGGCCAAGGCCAAGGAGTTCAAGCCTGCGCTTATTCTCGCCGGTGCTTCTGCCTACTCCCGTACCATAGACTTTGCCCGTATCCGCAAGATATGTGATGAGGTGGGTGCCATCATGTTCGTGGATATGGCACATATTGCCGGCTTAGTCGCCGGTGGGGCGCATCCTTCTCCTGTTCCCTACGCGGACTTTGTATCCACTACCACGCATAAGAGCTTGCGCGGCCCGCGCGGTGGTATGGTGCTCTGCAAGGAGAAATGGGCCAAGAAACTCAACAGCGCCACATTCCCCGGCTTGCAGGGTGGTCCGCTCATGCACGTTATCGCAGCCAAGGCTGCCTGCTTGGGCGAGGCGCTTAAGCCCGAGTTCCGCGAGTACGCTGCTCAGGTTGTTAAGAATTCCAAGGCCATGGCTGCAGAGCTCGCCAAGCGCGGCTTCCGCATCGTTGCCGGCGGCACGGACAATCACTGCTTCTTGGTAGACCTCAGTGTCAAGGGACTCAACGGCGCCGAAGCCCAGATCGCTCTGGATAAGGTGGGTATTACCGTGAACAAGAATGCCATACCTTACGACAAAGGTACCACGGCTAAGCCCAGCGGCATCCGCATCGGTACTCCCGCAGTCACCACTCGCGGTATGAAGGAGGAGGATGTTCGCAAGGTCGCGGAATACATTGCCCGCTGTCTCGCCATCTTGGCAGGCCAGAAGGTGCACGAGACCGAGGGCGCCTACGATGCTCTGCGCGCAGAGGTCAGCGCCTTCAACAAATCTTTCCCCATGCCGTAAGCTTTACGCTTGCTGAGCTATTTTCCACAAGCCCGCCGATGGCTTCGCGCCCGGCGGGCTTGTGTGTGTTCCGACTTCCATACAAATCCATTGCCTTGATTTCTGATTGTTTTTCACCGCATATACTAACGATTGTGTCTATGGTGGTGTATGAAACCTCGACTCACACGCTCCCTGCTGCGTTTATTAGCAGGTGTTGTGGTCTGTAGCACAATGGCTCAGGCCGATGATTTAACATGGAATGGCGACGCTACAGATAATACCTGGACGTCGGTTCCTTCCATCACCAACTGGCAGAACGGAGGGGTGAATTCTCCTTTCGCTACCGGGGACAATGTGACCTTCGGTACACCCGCCGGGGCTGTGGTGAACAATGTTCAGGTGGGGGAAGCTCTGGAAGCCGGCAACGTGACGGTGAATGATGATTATACTTTCACTACAACTGCCGAGAGCAGCATTTCCGGCAACTTTGCCGGCACCGGAACTCTCACAAAATCCGGTGAGAACCAGCTGACCCTACTGGCCGGAGAGACAACTACTGCCGGTCCCGCTCTGGCTGTGGAGGCCGGGAATCTTGCCTTGGGTGGTACGGGCACTTTCCGTACGCTCAGTCGCATGGCAGAGGGTACTCAGTTGGTTGTGAATGATGCTGCTGAGGTGACCTTTGCTCAGGGTGCCACCGGTACGGATGTTGCATTGCAGGGAACGATGCGTCTGGCAGAGGGGAATTCCTCCTTCAACTCCGTGAACGGTACGGGCACGCTGGATGTCGCGGCAAACGCATCTTTGGGGCTGGCTGCGAATTCCTCTGTGGGGACACTGAGCAATGCCGGCTCGGTGAGCTCTGCCGGTAATCTTCTGGTGGAGAACGCTGTGGAGAATGGCGGTAAGGTGAGCGCCGCCCGTCTTATCCTGAACAACGGTGGCAATTTCAACACTCTGAGAACGGATAATCTGGTGCTTGGCTCGCTCATAAGCAAGGCGGCTCCCACTGTGACAACCGAAACACTGGGCTCTTTTAGTGGCACCGATATGCAGGTGGATGTTACTCGTCTGGTGCGTGGCTCCGGGGATTATCTTGTGGTGCGTGCTACCGATATGGGAGATACGAATTATACTCTTTCGGCAGATACGGTGGCTCGTTTCCGCGACTCCGGTTTCCTGACGGAAATGACGCAGAGTGCGGATGGTTTGGTGTTGACTCTGGATAGCTTCAACAGCGGCTACTACACCCGCAATGTTTCTACGGACAACGCTAAATCCGGTGCCGCTTTGCTGGATGAAGCTTTCGGTACTTGGGATCCGCAAGCCAATGCCGATGAGCATCCCGACCTTGCTCGTGTGCTCGATACGATGGATGCTTACTTTGCTGCCGGGAATTCCGGCGCTGCGGACAGTCTGGCGGCTAATGTGGCCGGTGCAGGTGTGGCAAACCTGAATGTTGCCTGGCGCGGTCAGATGGAGCGCCAGCTGCGCGCTATCCGCAACCGCATGACCTCATTCCAGGGCGGCATGCCCTGCTACCCACGCGACCCCAAGGCACCCATGGCAGAGCCGCTTCCCTACACGCTCTGGGCTAATGCAGAATTAGACTATCAGAATCAGCGCAGCGAGAACTCACTGCCCGGCTACAAGCTGCACAGCATTGGCGGTACCGCCGGCTTTACCATGCTTGCAGCACCGGAGCTGACTGTGGGCGCTGCCTTCACCGGCATGTCCGGGCGACTTAGCTCCAAGGGCTATGGTACTGATGCTTCCGGAGATTTAGATGCCTACTATGCCAGCATCTTCATGCGCAAGGACACCGGTTGTGTGCAGCACTCCCTCATAGGCTCCGTAGGTTGGGCAGACATTACCTTCAATCGCCGCGTCGGTATGCCCGGTGGTGGTTATGAAACTCGTGGCTCGACGGATGGCCTTGGTCTTGGTATCATGTACGAGGTAGCTCGCTCCTACCGCATCTCGGAGGATACCATGAAGAGCGCTTGGTGGCAGCCCGTATTTAATGTGGCCTATATTCACAGCAAGGTGGATGCTTATTCGGAGTCCGGTTCGGATGCCGCCCTGCGTGTCGGCAAGCAGGACAGCAACAACGTGGTGTTCGGCTTCGGTGCTCGTATGCAGGGTATTGTGGGTGAGAACCTCTTCAACACCCCCGCTGTGATGGAGGCTCGCATTCTTGGTAAGGCCATAGCAGGCGGTCGCCGCGGCAAGGCGGATGTTTCTATCCCCGGCTTGGCCGGCGGCTCCACAGTACGCGGCTCGGAGACCAGTGCCATGGGTATTGAGCTCGGTATCGGATTCAATATCCCGCTCGGGCGCGACTGCGGCGGCATCATCACTGACTTTACCGCAGAATTTTACGGACGGCAAAGCTCCGTGAACGGCGTGCTGGGCTACCGCATCGATTTCTGATTCCCCAACACCCGAAAATAATAACCCTGAATCCCATCCCGTCCGCACCCTCGAGTGGTGCGGGCGGGTTTTCTCTACTCTGATGAAGCGTTACTTTGTTTGGCTTAGGCGCGCATAGTTTTATTGCCTGCCATTGAGGTAGAGCGGCTGGTTCAGCTCGTAGCGGTACTCTTTTTTGGTGCTCAGCAGGTGTAAGCGGTAGCGGTGCTGTTTGTCGAGTATAACGGGAACGTTGATGCAGTTGTTATCGAGGTCATGCATAATGGGAGAGCAGCTTATTTCGCTGCCGTCCGGTGCAATGGCGCTGATGGCGGAGACTCGCAGGAGCATGTCTGCTGAGGCTTCTATGCGCATAGTTGCCTTGCGGTTGGGCTGCTTTGTTTTATTGATGGGATTGGGAATATCATCCTCGTATTCTTCTTCCGCGTCCGCATCTTGTGGGGCGTTGGATTCAAGTATGACATTGTAGCCATCTATGGAGGCCCATGCGTAGTTTTGTGCAGTTGTTTCCAGAGAGAAAGTCGCGGTAGGAATTACCGAGTCCGCATTCCATGCGGTGAAGCACAGGGTGCCTTTGAGCTGTAGTTGCATCGAGTCCGGCAGGGCGGGAACTTGCAGATTCCAGTAGAGTATATCCTCTTCTAATTCAAACTGCATGTCGCTCCACTCTCCCGTGCGCAGAAGTTTGCCGTTCGCATCTGTGAGTGTACCGCTGAAACTAATTCCGGTCAGAATGGGAGCTTCTTCTTCTGAGTCATCTTCCTGCCAGTCCTGCCATTCATCTGTTTCATTCACACTATAGACCTCTTCTGCTGCCTGACTCGTTATTCTTTTGTCACAGGATGCCCATTGGGCGTAGAGTTCTAGCTCCATATGCGGGGTGGAGTCCGGGGATTCCTCGTCTTCCTCGTCTTCCTCGTCGATAGCCCACTGCGGTAGTTTAGGGGTAAGGGTTGTATGGAGGACTCTGAAGTTGGGCATCTCCCCGGCATAGCAGAGGGCTGTTGCAGCAAGTAGTGTATGCAGAATGGCGGATTTCATGGAAGAATGTAAGCTTATTTCTTGTGTTTCAATCGTTCCGAGCGTTCATGTCGCAGTTCCTCCAGCAGAAGCTGCGGGTCATGGAACCAAGCGTTTACTCGGTCGGTGGCGAAGCTTTGCTGCTTTTTCGGAACGCAGTATCGGATGAGCAGCAGGTTGTCGTGTCGCAGCGCTTCGATATCCTCTAAGCTATCTGCTGTTTCGCGGCGGTGTTGAATGCGGCTGTTCAGACGTTCGGAAAGCAGCTGTTGCAGGTCGGTGCGGTGAGCGGACGATACTTTGGGCAGGGCATCGATAAGCACGAGGATGGCACTCTCGTCTTCCATGCCACGAGTTTGTGCAGTAAGCTCCTGCACGATTTCCATATCCTGCTGCTCAGAGAGCATGCCGGTAGTGTTCAGAGGATCTAAGGCTATAATTTCTTTCCGAAGTTCCGACATGTTCTTGCGGAATCTAGCGGGCATGTTCCAATAGAAAGCTTTGAGCGTGTGCGCTTTGTCTGTTCCTGTTTGCGTTTCTGCCTGCTGTAGCAGGCGGGCGTTCTCCAAGGCAAGTTCCAGTGGTTGTGTGACTGCTGCCAACTCGGTGCGTCCGCCCACAAAACCGCCGAGAAGTTGCCCCTGAGGGGTAATGACCAGCACGGTCGGGAAGGTGTCCACCTTGTAGCGTTTCAACAGCTCATTGTTTTGCTGTATGAGTGCGTCCGGCATCCCTGCAGTATTGCGGGGCAAATCTACCTCTACAAGCACGAACTTTTCCCGGGCGTAGGTGTAAAAAGCCGGGGTGTCCAGTACTTGCTTGTGCATGGTGATACACCAAGCGCACCAGTCCGAGCCGGTAAAATCCAGCACCATAGGTTTGTTTTCTGCCTGCGCTTGTACCTGCGCTGTGGCAAAATCCATGTGTCTGCAATCCTTAGCAAGGGCGGGGGCAATAAGAGCGGCTATTGCTGCAAATAGGATAGTTGGCGTTTTCATGGTAAAGGACTTATTTTGTGTAGAGTACAGAGTCGAACCCCTCGAAGTGTTCCAGCACTTTGCGTTGTGGAAAGTGCTCCCGGAAGGGCGGGAAGTAGGTGTCGGCCTGCCATTTTCCATGCACCTCTGACACGTAGATACCACGCATGTACGGCAGCATCAGGGCATATATTTGCGCACCGCCGATGACCATCACCTCGCTATCCGTCAGTTCCAGCTGCTCGAGTTCTGCAATGTGGTGTATGATGGTGGCGCCTTCTGCTGCGAACTCTGTATCACGAGTCAGTACGATGTTTTGGCGCCCGGGCAGGGGACGCCCCAAGCTCTGCCAAGTTTTGCGCCCCATAAGGATGGGATGCCCTAGGGTGAGGCGTTTGAAGAGCTTGAGGTCTTCGCTCAGGCGCCAGGGCATGGTGTTGTTTAGTCCTATGGCTCGGTCTGCCGCCATAGCAACTACGCCGGTGAAAGTGAGGCTCATACGGAGATGGGGGCTTTGATGTGGGGGTGCGGGTCGTAGTTTTCCAGCGAGAAGTCCTCGTAGTCGAAGCCGTCTATCTCAGTAATAGCCGGATTAAGGCGCATAGTGGGCAGGTGGCGCGGCTCGCGACTGAGCTGTAGCCGCGCCTGCTCCAGATGGTTGCGGTAGAGATGCAGGTCGCCAAAAGTATGTACAAACTCTCGCGCCTCGTAGCCGCAGACTTGCGCCACCATCATGAGCAGCAGGGCATAGCTGGCTATGTTGAAAGGTACACCCAGAAAGAGGTCGCAGCTGCGCTGGTAGAGCTGCAGGCTCAGCCCGTGTTTCTCCCCCTCTTTCTGTGCGGGGATGACACAGAACTGGTACAGGCAGTGGCAGGGGGGCAGCGCCATGTTGTCCACCTCGGCCACGTTCCAAGCGGTTACGATATGGCGGCGGCTCCAAGGATTGTTTTTGAGGCCGTGGATAAGTTTGGCTATCTGGTCTATGCTGCCGCCTTCGCCATCCGGCCATTTGCGCCACTGGCTGCCGTACACGGGACCGAGGTCGCCGTTTTCGTCTGCCCACTCGTCCCATATACTCACGCCGTGCTCTTGCAGGTAGCGCACATTGGTGCTGCCTTTCAGGAACCAGAGCAACTCGCATATGATGGAGCGCAGGTGCAGCTTCTTGGTGGTGAGGCAGGGGAAGCCCTGCCGCAGGTCGAAGCGAGCCTGGCGCCCCAACACGCCTATGGTGCCGGTGCCGCTGCGGTCGGCTCGCCCTACACCATTGGTGAGCACATCGTCCAGCAGCTCAAGGTATTGTTTCATCTGTTGGAGGCGAAGCGAGAATTAGAGCCCGAGGGCTTCGCGTATCTGCAGGGCATACTTCTCTGCACGTTCGGCAAAGCTCAGCTCCGGGTCGCGGTATAGGATGCCACGGGAGACGTTGATGACAGGCGGTGCTACGCGGGTGCCACCTGTCAGCGCGCTCAGATCGCCGCCTTGGGCTCCCAGACCGGGGATGAGCAGGGGGGCATCCGGCAGCTCGGCCATGAGCTCGGCGCTGGCATTGGTAAGCCCCATCACCATGCCCACCTCAGTGGCAGCGCCCTCTGCGCGGGCTCGCTCCACCATGTCTCCCACCAGCTGGTATACTTTGCGGCCGTCTGCCAGCTCGCGGCGCTCTATGTCTGCAGACCCGGCGTTGGAGGTTACTGCCAGCAGGTATACGGCCTTGCCGGGATGGCTCAGGAAAGGTTCCAGAATATCGTAACCCATGAAAGGGTTGAGCGTTACGGCATCCACCTGCATGCGCTCAAAATAGGCTTGTGCGTAGTACTTCTGTGTTTCGCCTATATCACCGCGCTTGGCATCCAGAATCACCGGTATGTCCTTAGGCATGTCGGGCAGTAGTTCCTCCAGCACCTTGAGACCGGGGAGCCCCATGGCCTCGAAGTAGGCGATATTGGGTTTGTAGGCAGCGGTGTAGGGGGCTGTTTCTGCTACAACTTTGCGCAGCCAGTCGGCCAGTTCGTTCATGTTTTCGGATTGGGGACGAGGATCCAACCCCACGCAGAGAGCTGAGCGGGTGGCCTGAATACGAGCCCGGAGTTTATCGGTAAATTTCATGCTAGGGGCAGAGTAACATATTTCCTGTGATTTTGCAAGCCGAAGTCGTGATTTGGGCTTGAAAATGTGCGGCAGACTTGGTAGGATAAACGGGCAATGCTGTTTGAAAGGGAACCACTCACGCCCCAGGGGCGCAAGGAAGTGCTCATGCGCCTCTTCGGTGCGGCTGCCAGCCGTGGCGGGGATTGGTCTGTGGTGAGTCATGTACCTGTGGCCGTGCTGGAGGCTCACGGAGAGTTGGCTACCCATGTGCGGTTCATTCTGGACGCAGCGCGACACAACCGCACGCTTTCCCGCGAGCAGCAGCGTTTGCTGCACAAGGCAGAGCGCTTGCTGGATGCATTGCCGAACACTATCATGCAGACCTTGCCTGCCGGCCCGGAGGATAACTGGCCTCTGCTTTACCGCATGCTTGTGGACATGCATGACTTGCTGGAGGACGCCCTGCCGGATTTGGATGCAGAGGAGTATGGCTCCATTGTGCAGAAGATGGTGCAGCTGGCGGAAGCTGTGGCTGCCAGTGCAGCGGTGGAGGTAAGCGCCGCTTCCATGTTTGCACTGCTGCTGGTACAGATGCACCTCAACAAATACGAGGCGCCTCGCCGCCGCCGCTCGCCTGCTCGCCGCAAGCGAAAAAGTTCTAAACGCAACACAACCCGAAAATGAAATTAGACCCCAACAAAGTAAACAAGGCTCAGCAGGCTTTCGATAAGCTCCGCAAGGGAAACGGCTGGACTCCGCGCAATATCGTGCTGGGTATCCTCGCTCTGCTCTACATCGTTTCTCCGTTCGATATTATACCGGACTGGCTCCCCTTTGTCGGCTGGCTGGATGATATTGGTGTACTGAGCACCATCCTGTATTTTATCCTGCGTAAGCCGCGTACGGAAAAATAAAGGGCGCACTCAGACTTGTTCCAGCCATGTGTTGAGTATTTCTACGGCTGCGGCTTGGTCGATGATAGGCTTGAAGTTCTTTGCCTTTTTTCCGGCTTGGTGTAGCTTTTCCTGTGCTACGGTTGTGGTGAGGAACTCATCCACATAGACGAGAGGCAGCTCAGGGAAACGCTGGGCCAGCTTTTTGCCAAAGAGGCGCACTTTCTCGCAGGCGGTACCCTCCGTGCCGTCCAGCCGGAGGGGGAGCCCCAACACGAGGGTACGGATACCCCTCTGCTGCACGAGCTCGGCTATACGAGCCAGAGGCTCGGTTTTGGCAAGGTGGATACTCTCCACCGGGTGCGCCAGAATACCGCAGGGGTCTGTGGCTGCTATGCCAATGCGTGCCTGCCCATAGTCTATGCCGAGTGCGGGGTGCATGGGTATCAGAGCAGATTGTCGGGTAGTTGAGTTACCACCTTCTTGATGTCGTCCGCCCTGTCTCGCCGTGTTACCAGCAGGGCGTCTCCGGTGTCTACTACGATGAGATCTTCCACTCCCACCAGAGCCACACGCTTGCCGTTGTCCGTAAAGACGATGTTGCCGGAGGCATCCAGTGCATTGAGCGGGGAATTAGCGGCGTTTTGCTGTGCATCCGTGGGGAGGTATTTGCCCACGGAAATCCATGAGCCTACATCGTCCCAGTCGAAAGAGGCTTCGAAGTTCAGCACACGGTCTGCTTTCTCCATGAGAGCGAAGTCGATGGAGATAGGCGTGAGAGCCGGGAACTCCTCCGAGATGAAGCCGGGGATGTTGTCCGTCTGCGTGAGGCGGCGAATGAATTCCGCCAGCTCCGGCGCGTGTGTGGCCAGCTGGCTGCGTACATGTGCCACGTTCCATATAAACATGCCGGCATTCCAAGTGAAGTTGCCCTGCGCCAGATATTCGGCCGCTGTGGCGGCATCCGGCTTCTCGCGGAAGCGCTGCACCTCGTAGCAAGCGTGTGTCAGGCCGGGGGTATCCAGCTTTTTCGCTCGCTCAATATAGCCGTAGCTCGGGCAGGCCCAAGTGGGGCGTATACCGATGGTCATGAGGGCCTTCTCTTGTCCTGCGAGCTTCAGAGCATCTTCTGCGAGGCTGCGGAAAGCTGCATCGTCCAGTATGAGCGAGTCGCTGGGTATGATAATCATGTTTGCCTGCGGGTCGCGGGCGGCGATAAGGCCGATGCCCAGCGCCACGGCGGGAGCTGTGTCGCGCCGCGCCGGCTCTGCCACGATGTTTGCTGCCGGCAGCTCCGCGGCTTGGCGGCGCACCTCTGCTTCCTGCAGGTGGTTGGTGAGGATAAAGATGTTTTCCGTGGGCACCAAGCCGGAGAGACGCTCCACAGCCTGCCGAAGCATCGTGCCACGCCCGAAGAGGTCGAGCAGCTGCTTGGGTTTTGCGTTGCGCGACAGCGGCCAGAATCTTGTGCCGCTTCCCCCTGCCAGTATCAGTGCATAGTTTGACATCTCCCCGTTAGTATATGACCCGCTTTTGAAAAATGCAAGGTTTATTTCGGCGTTGAAGTGAAATCCGGGCATTTTGCCGGGGCTCCCGCCTGCCTAAAAAACGCATTTGTATTCCCCTCTGCGTGGCGGGCGCCATAAAAAAAGCGCCGCTTGTTGTTAAGCGGCGCTAGGAAAACGAGACCAGCCGGCTTATTTCACCGTCACTGTGCGGGTTTCCCCCTTCTTCATTTCCAGCTCCGGGAAGAGGATAAAATCGTTGGTGAAAATGGCGTCTTCTGCATCGCAGCCGGTAGCCCCCTTGCCGGTGGCAGGAGTGGGGAACCAGATGCCGAGGCGGCCCTTGTAGTCGCGGTTAGCAGAGATGGTGACAGTCTTGGCGTCGTTCCAGTTCAAAGCCAACGGGCGGGGGGAACGGGATGTGTCCACTGTAGCGCTCCAAGCCGGGTCTCCGTAGAAAGCCACTACATCGCGGTCATATACAAGTCCAAAGGCTTCTCTTGCATCCGTCTTGCGCAGGTCTATTCCGGTATCGACAATGGATTTGTGGAACTTGTAATCCATGCCCTCACCATTGAACTGCACTTGGAGCAGACCGGGGAAGAGTTTCTGCGTGTTATGGAGGATAAACTGATTGTTCAGGAACCATGCTTCCGCCAGTGTGGTGTCGTCGGCCATATCAACAAAAGCCCCTAACGTTCCCCAGCCGCCCGCACCATACCAAGAGGGCACAGTGTAGCCGACAACCTGATTGCAGGTGTAGGCAGATAGCGCAGTAATAGCCATGCTCTGATTTGTATTGTGAGCATCGCCGAACAGGCAATTGCCGGCAGCCAGCCACACGCGAGTCTCGCCATCCGGCTCGATGACTGTGGCCTCTTTCTTGCTTGCCAGTTTCGCTATGTGTGTGCTATTGCCTCGCACGGCGTAAGCAAGCGGACGCCCGAAGCTGCGCATCTCTCCGCTCTCCAGCTGGTAGAAGCGATTTCCGGAAGGGAAAATAAGGCCTCGCGAGAAAGGCATTTCCAAGTTGAACTGCGTGGCGTGGCTAGAGGTTACAACTAGCTGGCTGCGACCTTTGCTCAAGCGGTCCGCAAAAAGCCCCTGTAGGCCTCGCTGCCACTCTGGTGTGTCTTTGCCGTAGGTAGTGGAGGTTGGCTCTTTACCTCCGTCTTGCTCCAGCACGGGGGCATTTGTCCAGTCCGTTATACAGTAGCTGTATTCGAAAGGGTGCCAGCCTACGTTGGTCGTGCCAAGAAGACGTTTAATGACGAGCGGGTTATTATCCTTGGCGATGCGCAGAGCGTCCTCCGCGCTGTAGCCGGTCACAATGCCCCAGAGGCAGTCTCCCCACATATCGTCGTCCACCTTGCGGGCAGCGCGGTGCAGGTTGCTGATGAGCTCTCGCCCAATTTCCTGTGGTTGGAGCACGACTGCGGCATAGTGGGCACCGGCCGTGCGCAGGGAATCAGCAATGGTCTGCTCGGTGAGCTTGTCTACGGCCTGCACGTGCGCTCCGGGATATTTCTGTACCAAGGCGGCGATAACCTGTTGCCACTCCGGGAGCTGTATGGTGGCTGTGGTGGTGAGTACAGTGTAGCTTAGCTCAGCCCCGCGACCACCGGCCGGCATCGGCTCGGCTGTTGGCTCTTCTTTTGCTGCTTCCGGGGCGGGAACTCCTTCTTCCGGCATTGTAAAGTAGAAGTTGGCGTTATCTTTGCCAAACACCTCGCATGCAAGTGCCTGAATCTCCTCCAAGGTGATGGAGCGCAGGTCGGAGAGTAGGTCACGTATGAGCCCAAGCTGCTCTTTGTCGCTCTGTAGACCGGCCAGGCTGCTGCACCAGAAGGCATTTTGTCTCATGCTCTTCTCTGCAGAGGAGATGATGGGGCGTATGGCGCAGTCAAAATCCTCCTGCGAGATACTGCCTGCCTGTCCCAGTCCGGTGAGGATGCTATCCATCGCCGCACTTACCTTCTCGCGATTGCCCTTTACTCCGGCGCTGATGGCGGATATAGTAGCGGCATTCTTCATCTCTTGGTTCACGGAGAGCCGCACGGAGGGGGAGTAGGACTCGCCCATTTGGGCACGGATACCATCGAAGAGTTTTTCTCGAGCTATGGCGCAGAGCACTTTGAGGCGGCGGTTGCGGTGGCGATCCATACCATCCCCGGCGGGGCGCACGTGGGTTACCAGTGTCTTATCCAGCGAGGTGGGGTAGGCGAAAAACTCGCGCTGTCCCCAAGGGCGGAAGTTTACGCTGCGCTGCTCCTCTGTGGGGTCGGTGAACTCCGGGTTGCGGGCCGGCATGGCACCGAAAGTACGCTCCAGTATGGGCAAGGTGGCTTCGATGTCGAAATCACCCACGAGGGTTACTTCGAGCGCGCCTTTCTGCAGGAACGGCTCCATGGCGGCCTTCACATCCTCGATGCGGATGGCTTTCACCTGCTCCATGGTGGGTACGTTGTAGCGTGGGTCATCGCCATACAGCGCCTTGGCGGACTGCATGGTGTAGGCTCCCTCCGGAGTGGTGGTGAGCTTGCGGTATACGCTTGGCAGCCTGCGGTGCAGCATGCTGATGGCCTCCGGTCTGTAGCCGGGGTGCAGTATATTGGCTACGATAAGCTTGCACTGCATCTCGAGATCTTTCTGGGTGGTACCGCCGGAGAATACGAAGCGGCGGTCGGACACTCCGTAGTTCAAATCTACATTGTGCCCCATCATCACACGCTTGAGTTCGTCCAAGTCGTGTTCGGCAAGTGCGCTGAGACGCATCACATTGTCTGCTACCATGGTGAGCCCGGGGGTGGTGGGCATCAGCATGGTGCCGCCGTCCACCGCTGCAGATACGGTGAGTGCTCCCTTGCGGAAATCTGTGCGCTTCAGATTGACTTTCACCCCGTTGGAAAGGGTCAGCGTGGTGACATCCTGATCCGCAATATAGTCTTTCTTTACGATGCTGCCGGGCTCGCCGATGTGGTCGTAGGCAAAGGGCTTGACCGGGCGCAAGTCGGGTTTCTCTACCGGCGTAGCGGCGGAGGCCTCAAAAGCCCGGCGCAGGTCTGCCTCTGTCACTCCCTCCGGCAGGGTGCCGGACATGGTGAGCTTGGCGCGCTTGTGGTTGAAGGCTGCCTCCAGTGCCGCGCGGCAACAGTCCGGGTTTTGCGAGATGAGCTCCAGCCCGGCTCGCAGCACCTTCATGTCCTCCTCCGGGGTGGTGGGGATTGCTCGCTCTGCGATGCTCTCTACCAGGCGGTCAGCCATGTCGGCAGCCGACACGGATTCCCAGGTCTGCGTCGCGTGGGTTATAGCAGAAGCTATGGCAGAGAGGCTTTCTTGGAACTCGTGTGGCTCGAACCCGTACTGAATAGCCTTGCGCAGCTCCTGCTCGGTGGTGGCCAAGGCCGTTTGCCATTTTTCGGGGGCTGTGGTGGTGGAGAATCCAAAGGCGTGCACGAGGTCGAACATGTCGCTCTCAGACATGCCGGAGCTGTGGAATGGAGCATCGGCTTGTTGTGAGATGCGGCTCAGACGCATGTTGAGCATCTGGCAGGCCAGTTGCAGCGGGAAATCTGCTACGCGCTGCTCGAAGGTGTCCGGCTTATGCTTCCATTCGTCCACCGTGCTGGCCATGATGCTTACTGTAGCCTGTTCCTTGTTGGGCAGCAGGCGCTCGCCGGGGCCGTTGTTGGTCAGTCGGCCATTGTCCGGGCGGGTGGGAGCGGGCGTGGCAACCATGCTATCGAAATACTTTTTCACCCAACTTTCCGCAGTGGCTGGGGTTACATCGCCCGTGATGATGAGTGTCATGCGCTCCGGTACGTAGTTCTCCCGGTAGTATTTGCGGAACAGCTCATAGGGGGCGTTGCGGATAACTTCTTCCTGTCCTATGGGCATGAACTTTGCCACGCGCGTACCCTCTGCCAGCTGGTCCAGCATGCCTATGGTGGCTCGGTAGCTCTCCGAGTCGCGGCTCTTGAGCTCGCTCACGATGATACCGCGCTCGTGGTCTATGGCAGAGTCCTCCAGTTTGGCGCCGTCTGCAAAGTCGCGCATGATGGTGAGGGCGAAGTTCACTGTCTCGTCCTTCAGGTTGGGGAGGTCGAGCATGTAGACTGTGCGCTGCAGGGAGGTGTAGGCATTTGCATCCCCTCCGAAACCCAGTCCCAGCTTCTGCATGGTGGGTATGAGCTCCCCGCGCTCAAAGTTGCGGCTTCCGTTGAATACCATGTGCTCCAGGAAGTG
>JAZNTO010000103.1:0-25476 GCA_045591805.1 Akkermansia sp.
AGGGGATGCTACTCCCCTACTTTCACCACCTGCAAGGCTTTGCGAGGTTACTTATTTGTTGCAGAAATCGGTGTAAGCGGCGGCGTCCATGAGCTCGTCCAGCTCAGAAGCGTCGTCCAGCTTAATCTTGCAAATCCAACCGGCGCCAAAAGCATCGCTATTCACCGTGTTGGGTTCAGCGTCCAGCGCCTCGTTCACCTCCACGATTTCGCCGGATACAGGGGTATAAATGTCGGAAGCGGCCTTGGTGGACTCCACCGCGCCGATGCTGTCCTCCTTGGAGAAGGTATCGCCTACGGAGGGAAGGTCTACGTATACCACCTCCCCCAGTTCTGCCTGGGCGAAGTCGGTGATACCGAGGGTCACCACGCCGTCCACGGCAGGGCTAATCCACTCGTGCTCTGAGGAGTACTTATAATCAGCAGGATTGCTCATAGTATGTTTGTTGTTGTGTCAGGGGTTATTTTTTAAGGAAAGGTTTTTTCACGATAACGGCGGGCACCGCCTTGTTGCGAACGATGACGTTCACCTCTGTACCCACCTTGCTGTGCGCGGCCGGGACATAGAGCATGGCGATACCCTTGCCCAAGGAGGGGGAAAGCACGCCGCTGCAAATCTGCCCCAAGGGAGTGCCGTCCGGCAGCTGTACTTCGTAGCCATGGCGAGGCGGAGCACCCTTGCCTGTGTATTCGATGGCCACCAGAGCAGTGGGACGCCCCTCGGCCTTCTGGGCACGAAGCACATCGACACCGATGAAATCCTTGCTCAGGTCGCAGCACCAGGAAAGGCCGGCCTCAAGCGGGGTCTTCTCCGGGGAAAGATCACTACCGTTCAGGGAGTAGCACATCTCCAGGCGCAAGCTGTCGCGAGCCCCCAAGCCGCAGGGCTGAGCCCCGCAAGCAATGCTCTTCTCAAACCACTTAACACCCTGCGCGGCCGGGCAGAAGAACTCAAAGCCATTCTCGCCGGTGTAGCCGGTGCGGCACACCACACAAGCATCGCCATCTGCCGTAAACTGAAGAATGCCATTGCGCACCGGAAGCTCCACACCGGGGCACATCCCGGCGAAAACCGCCTCACTGTTCGGCCCTTGGATAGCCAGCCCCACATAGTCTGCGCTCTTGTTCACCAAGGAGATTCCCTCCGGCTTGCGGGCGGAAAGCCATGCGTAGTCCTCGTCTATCATGGAGGCGTTCACTACCACAAAGAACTCTTCCTCACCGATGCGGTAAATGATAAGGTCATCTATCACGCCCCCCTTCTCGTTGAGCATCATAGAGTACTGCCCCATGCCGTCCACCAGCTTATTCAGATTGTTGGTGAACATGCCGTTGAGCCACTCCGTAGCACCGGCACCGCTCACGAGGAACTGCCCCATGTGCGAAATGTCAAACACTCCGCAATCCGTACGCACGGCGTTGTGTTCTGCTAAAATACCTGCATACTGCACCGGCATATTCCAACCGGCGAAAGGAACCATCTTTGCTCCAAGCTCCACATGCTTCTCGCACAGTGGGGTGCTCTTTATCGTTTCTTCGGCGTTCATGAGGCCGAAATTATACACCCCGCCCAACTAAAGTCAAGCTCAGATAGGTGCCTTTTCTGTCTGTTTTTGATTTTTTTCTTGCTTTTACCTATTTATTTGATAGGATTGCTATGCAATAATAGAACAATGCTTTCCGCCACCGCCATGAAACACGCACTCACCATCCTCGCTGTCGCACTCGCAGCCCACCCCACACAAGCCGCCGTGGGGGATACTATCAACGCTGAAGAAAAACTAACATACACGATTGATGGAATAACAGTGACAATGTATGGTAAGCTCACAGACTACTATTCTCAAATAAAACAGACTGACAGCCAGCGCTTTTACGACAGCAACAAAGCCGGCCCATGGACAACCCCATACAGCGATGGCACCGAAGGAGATTCGTTAATGTGCTGGACGCATTCCGCCTCCAACTCACTACAGTACTGGCAGGATATTTATGGCGTATTTTACCGCGATACCGGCAATATCAATGCAGCAGCAACACCAGCACGCCCCCTACCAAACGGATATTACAGCACCACTACAGCCAGTGGATATGATGCTGCAGACAACAATGTAACCGGACAAAACATCCCTAATGCAAAAGAGCTCCACATAGCAAAAGCCTTCTACACAAACTGGCCCAACAGTGGCGGCAAGTTCAGCAATGCCGCTGAATGGTACCTCAAGTGGGACAGTACTACCAACCCATCCGCTCCCGGCGGCTACTATTCCGAGTACTTTGGTAACGGCACATCAGCAAGAGATTCTTTCATAACCATTTACTCAAACTTTGCCGAAAACACTAACAACCCAAATGACTGGGGTACAAGCCCCGGACATACCCCCTTTACAGACAGTAAAGCTGGATTAAAAGAAGTCCTCCTGCCTGCATTCGGTTTTCAAAAAAATGCAGATGGGACATACACACAAACCCAAGACGGGCTCATGCCATTCATTGGCATCTGGGACAAGAAAAAAGGTACCGGCCACATGCTTAGTTGCCAAGGATTCACGACAGATTCTAACGGTAACCTCGTTTCTATTCTAGTAGCCGACGGAGACGATAACATTGCTCGTCTGCAAGGCCTGTACGTGGGAGAGAAAGACGGAGTGCTAATTCTCTACAGAGATGCCCAATGTACAACTCCCCTCTACACCGGAGCTGAATACTATATCGGTGAAGTTTCATACATAAATACGCCCGAGGTATTACAAAACATGCTGACCGAATACCGTAGCAAGGAAGAAGCTGCGATTTGGAACGGAGGGAGCGACATTTGGTGTACACAGGAAAATATAGTAGACAGCAATCTTCCCACCGCTGCCACCGGGTGGGATGTGCATGTGAACGGTAGCAACATAGAGGAAAAACACCACGGCTACTACCACAGCTACGCTACGGAAGGGCGCAATGTACGCTTCGATGCCCATGCTGCTGAAGATAAGCGGAGCATTACCATATCCGGCACAGTATCGGCCGCCAATATAGAAGTGGCAGCCGCCGGCTACGAGTTCATAGCCGGAGAAGGAGCCGAGCTAAAAGAGGGAGCGAACCTCTCCGTGCTACACCTCGCCGGTCTGAGCAGCGAGGTAGAACTCCGACTCGCAGATCTTACACTCGAAGCCGGCAGCACCTTGAGCTCCACCACGGCCATTTCCGTAGCCGGAGATTTCCGCACACTTGCACCGGCTACAGGACTTAGCACCCGCAGCACTGCCGCCCCGACACCAAGAATCAATGCCGACCTCGACCTGACCGCTGCCGGCAGCATAGAACTGACATGCGGTGTAGACATGAACGGCCACAAGCTCTCGCTCAGCTCCGATACCCCCATCACCCTAAATCTCAGCCCGGGCGAGGAAAAAGTCTCTCTCTTCTCCAATATCGGCACACTGAGCATAGACGGCACAGACATCCACAATGGAACAGAGCTCAACACACGGCTGAGGCTCGCAAACGATACGCCATTTACCGGATACAGCCTCGTCTATGCCAACAACTCCCTCAGCCTCGTCATCCCTGAGCCAAGCTCGGCTACTCTGAGCATACTGGCACTAGCCGCACTCGCCACCCGCAGGCGCAGAAAATAAGCCACACGAAAACAGGACATAGATTTCAACGCGCGGCGAACTCACGAGCTAGCTCAATGTAGCTGAGAGCGTGGCGATAGTTCTGCACCTCTGCATCGGGCGGAAGCTGTTTGACCACCTTGGCAGGGGAACCCAGCACCAGACTGTGTGGGGGGATGATGGTGCCTTTGGTCACCAGCGCATGAGCCCCCACAATGGAGCCATGCCCCACCACGGCTCCATCCAACACCACAGCTCCCATGCCAATAAGACATTTATCCTCCACTGTGCAGGCATGCAGAGTCACGCTATGCCCCACTGTAACATATTCACCCAAGTGGCAGCCCAACTCGTAATCCACATGCAGGCAGCAGTTGTCCTGCACATTAGAGCCGCGTCCTATGGATATAGACGCCACATCCCCTCGTACAGTGGCATTGTACCACACGGAGGCGTCCTCCGCCACACTTACATTGCCTACGATATCTGCACTTGCCGCCACAAAGGCCGGACTCTTCAACTGCGGATTTATCCCGCGGAACTGCTCTATTGCCATGCGCCCATTGTAACACAAACAGGCCAAACAAACAAGCTTATTGCGTATTCTGCACTTTGCGCTTGCATTTAATACGCAATTGTGATAGCATGCCGCGCGTTCATGATTACTGACTCTCAGGCTCTGTTTGAATGGAAAGTTCGCGCGATGGCGCAGCCGCAGGGGCGCACTGTGTTGGATTTGGAGGCGGACAGCATGCACCGCCACCACGAAAAGCTCTGCCTCATCCAATATGCGGATGAACAAGGGGTTGCCATCATCGACCCTCTGGCCATAGAGGACATGCGTCTCTTTGCCGTATGGCTGGAGCAAGCAGAAGTTTGGATGCATGGTGCAGATTACGACATGAACCTCCTGCAAAGCGCCTATGGTACCCTGCCCCGCCTCATCCTCGATACGCAGATTGCCGCTCGCTTGCTCGGGTTCCGCCAATTCGGGCTCGCGGCCTTGGTCGAGCATTTCTTCGGCGTCACCCTCAGCAAAAAAAATCAGAAGGCGGATTGGGGGCTGCGCCCCATGAGTGCAGACATGAAAGAATACGCGCAAGGGGACGTAAAATACATGCTCAGCATGGCAGACATCCTCGTGGAACGGCTGAAGAAAACAAGCCGCTACGAATGGTTTATCGAGAGCTGCGAGCTGCAGATGCAAAAAGGACGCGAACGCCACCAGGCCGGCTGCTGCGAGCCGTGGCGTATCAAAGGAGCCGGCAATCTGGAAGCCCGGGGTCTCGCAGCATTGCGCGAGCTCTGGAACTGGCGAGATGAAGAGGCCTCGCTCTGGGATCGTCCGGCTTTCATGGTCTGCTCGAACGATGAGCTCATACGCTGGAGCTACGCCTTGCAAGAGTTCCGCAGCATCCACGCTCCACACTATTTCCACGCACACCGCGCAGCTCGCTTCCGCCGCGCGATAGATAGATTCCAGCTACTGGACGAGGAGGACTACCCCCAGCCGCCCAAACGCACACGGCATGAAACAGACCCCGAATTCGAGGCACGACTGGAACACTGGCAGAAACGCCGCAACACAATAGCCGAAACGCTGGACTTGGAACCCTGCATCATTGCTACACGCAGCCAGCTGGAATCCATAGCCAACGACTGCGAGCACGGGCTTTCCAAGCTCATGCTCTGGCAGCGCAGATTGCTGGAGGGCTAAGCTGCTGCAAAAAAAGCAGAGCCGGCTTTATCTCGCCTCCTCGTCCGAATTTACAGCGGAGGCAGACTCCTCAGGCGTGCCAAGCACGCGGGCAGCAAAGGCGGCGTAGTCTTGCTCGAAAATAAGCGATTCATGCCCGCTGAGCTGCACTTGCTCAAATCCGTAGCGGCGAGAGAATTCTGCACCTTCGGCAGTCACATTGTCCGTAATGATACGGCGGCAACGCTGCTGCACCGGTTCGTATTGCTCTACAGCAAGGCTGAGCAGGTGGCGGGTAAGCCCCAAACCTCGGTATGCAGGCTCGGTAAGTACGCAGCACAAAAACATGTGCAGCGGTTCTTCGCTACCATCCCACGGGTCGACCAAACCATCCAGCGTAAGCGTGTGGTCGTTGAAACGCCCTTCGCGCAAAGCCTCGTATATACGCGGCTTCACCGGAAAGAGATTGACAAAAGCCACGATTTGCTCCCCCATAGCAGCGGCTATGGTAGTGCCGGGGTAGCATTTGTACCAACGGTATGCTTCCGCAGGCGGGGTGATGCAGTCCTCCCCGTAGTATTGAGCCTCCAAAGCAGCCATTTGTTCAAAGTGCTGCTCACTCAGCTCATCCACAATGCGCAGGGTGGGAGCTTTCTTTGCCAGAAGAAATGAGAGGAGAGCCGCCACAAAAAGTGCTGCGCAGAGACTCGTGGCAAGTACCTGTTTTGCCAATTCGATATTCCCTTGCGCTCCATGACCTATATAAAAATAGGCCGCGAAGCTTGCGGCTATGCCAAAGGCCAGTACAATAATAGCTGATTTGTTTGCCTGCCAGAACATGTGTGTGCGTCGCATGGTAAACAGCGCGCAGGGTTAAACCCGCGCGCTGTTAAATCTTGTTTTCTGGCTTTAGTAATTCTGTGCCAGAATCGCAAAGTGAGCCTGCGGATGGTCGCACACCGGGCACACCTCGGGCGCTTTCTTTCCGATGCAGATATGGCCGCAGTTGGCACATTGCCAAATGGTATCGCCCTCGCGGGAGAATACGATTCCACCCTCGATGTTGGCCAACAGCTTGCGATAGCGTTCCTCGTGCTGACTCTCGATGACAGCCACACCCTCCATCTTTTCGGCAATCTCATCGAAGCCCTCAGCGCGAGCCTCGGCCGCAAAGGTCTTGTACATGTCCGTCCACTCGTAGTTCTCGCCCGCAGCGGCATCCGCCAAGTTGGCCATAGTGTCCGGCATGCTGCCTCCATGCAGATACTTAAACCACAGCTTGGCATGTTCTTTCTCATTGTGTGCCGTCTCCTCGAATATCTTGGCTATCTGTACATAGCCGTCTTTCTTAGCGCGGGATGCGTAGTACAGATACTTCGTGTGTGCCTGGGATTCGCCGGCAAAGGCTGCTGCCAGATTCGCCTCCGTCTTGGTGCCTTTAAGGTCTTTCATTGTTGTGTGTCTCGTGTATGTGTTCCCCGCCTTCCCCGGCGGCTCCCCTTAATATACCACTTTTTTTCCAAATTGCAAGATTAAAATGATTCTAAAAATTATTTTCGGAATAGTTTCCCCCATGTCCGGAGAGATTTGTGCCGGGGCGCCGCCAAAGCATGTAGTGCTCTGCTGCCCCGGTGGCCGAGTTTGTGCCGCTGCCGGTTATAATAAACCCGTGGTAAATATAGAAGTGAAGAGCGTCGTAATTTTCAGCATAAACATTGAGAGTCAGAGAATCGTGCAACTGTTGAACATATCGAAGCAGAGCACTACCATAGCCACAGCCCTGAAAATAAGGATGCACGAAAAGAGCGGCTACATGGCGTCCCAGCAAGGAAATAAACCCGGCCGGCTGCCCCGGCTCGCTTTCCAACACCAGAGTGTGGCTATGGGGTAGATACTCGGAGCACATACGGCTGCGATTCGCATACCAGTAATCTTCGGCAATAAAGCCGTGCGCCCGCAAAGAAGCGCACAGCCAGATATCTGCCAGCGGCTCAGCATCTGCCGCCATGTAGGGGCGTATGTTCACGCGACCGCCTGTTTACATCTTGAAGTGCTCGCCGAGATAAATCTTGCGAGTCTTGGGGTCATTCGCGATTTCGTCTGCCGACCCTTGCTTGATAACCTTACCCTCGAAGAGGATATAAGCGCGATCCACAATACCCAGAGTTTCACGCACATTGTGGTCTGTGATGAGGATGGAGAGTCCGTCCGTCTCGCGGAGGGAGGCGACAATGTGTTGAATGTCCTGCACAGCGATGGGGTCCACACCAGCAAAAGGCTCATCGAGCATGAGCAGCTTGGGATTGCTGGCCAACGCACGAGCAATGGTAAGACGGCGCTTCTCGCCACCGGAGAGCTGTATAGCCTGGCTGTTGCGCAGTTTTGTGATATTGAAGCGTTCCAGCAACTCATCTGCCTTTTCTTTCTGCTGCTTGGAGGTGAGGTCTTTGCGAGTTTCCAGAATAGCCATGAGATTCTCAATGACAGAGAGCTTACGGAAAATGGATTCTTCCTGCGGCAGATAGCCCATACCCAAGCGGGCACGCAAGTGCATGGGTAACCCGGAAACATCCTGCCCGGCGAACATCACATTCCCCTCGTCCGGGCGTACAAGACCGGCCACCATGTAGAAAGAAGTTGTTTTGCCGGCTCCGTTCGGACCGAGCAGTCCCACAATCTCTCCGGCTCGCACCTCGAGGCTCACATGGTTTGCCACCATGCGTTCGTTGTAAGACTTACACAAATTGTTGGCTTTCAGCAGAATCTCCTGTTCCATAAGTTACTTTTTATCGTTGCTCTTCTTTTTATTTTTCTCAATTTGCTCGTGAATATGCGTGGCAGCAGTGCTCTGCTTCGCGCCGCTTATGCGGGCGTTGTTCTTCTTATCCAGCACAACACGAGCCCCCTTCCCCGAAGCTATGTGAGTGTTGTAGGCGTCCTGCAGGGTAACACGAGTACCGGTAAGGGTCTTCACACCGGTTGTTCCATCTGCCGTAAGCAGGTCTCCGGTTGCTCGCAACATGCGGCCGGTAGTATCGCGCCCGGCGACAGCTACATTCCCCTCCGCAGTAGCCCGGCGAATGCCCCCTAATTCATTAGTCTCTCCCTCCGGCAGCATCTCCACATGTATGGGACCCGTGCACTGCATGGAGGCTTTATCCGTCTGCACTGTGCCGCCGGCTGCCGTATCTGCCATACTCAGACCGGCATAGTTGAATACCAAGTGCGGGTAACGCTTAAGCAACGGCTTATTCCCGGCCTCATCCCCGGGCGTGAGAGTGAGATAGAGTTCACCGCGAGAGCTGAGTATACCGCTCTCAGACACCATGCGAGAGCCGGGACCAAGCACCAATTTACCATCTGCTCTGGTAAGTACCAGCTTGTCCGAACAGCTCACCGTAGCAGGACGCTTCTTGCCGGGCAAGGTGGCGTCCACCTTGTCACCGCTCAATGTCAGGTCGCCATTTGGTGCCAGATAGAGCGTCGAGTTACCCGCTGCAGACTGTGCAGCCAGCCGGAAATCATCGTACTGCAAATTCGCACTATGCCCGGCATTCGCCGTGAGAGTTGCTTCTGCAGTGATGGTGTTCAGGTGCATCTCATCCGCGACCAAGCTAAGCCCATTTGTTTCCGGCTTATCCTTGTAGAGAATGGAAACACCGCCTGTAGCGGTAACCTCCGCCACATCTCTGTAGCCGGCGATAGCGAGGTTCACCATACCGGTTTTATCGCGCGCCGGGATATTTGCCTTAGCATCCGGCCGAAGGAGTAAATCTGTTCGTCCGCCTATTTCCACGCGACACAGAGCGTCCTCTGCCCGAAGGCCTTGCGGGAAACTGATGGTGTGCGTCGCAGCATTGAATACGATGCTGCCCGAAGTGCGGAAGCTACCGGGCAAGGGGGCATCCGCTCCCCCGGGAGCATTGCGTGTATACACCCCGGAGATAACAGAACCTCGCAGTGTAATGTCGCCATTTTCCGCGATGTGTATCGTATCGTCCGTAGAGAGTTTATTCTCTCCGTAAATCAGGGAAGTTCCGGTTCCGGAAATAGTTGTTTCGCCGGTGAGCCCGTTGTAGGTGAGCCGCTCACCGCGAATCTCCGAAGCGGGGCGCTCTGCCGCAGCAGGGCGAGCCAGCTTCACCTGCCCGTTAGCCTCTGCCGAAGCTATACCGACAACGCGCAACCCGCTGAGCTGCGACATAAAACCGCTCTTTTTCTGCGGAGAGTCCTCCACCTGAAGCACCACGCGCATTCCATCCTCACTGCTAGCAGAACCCTCCGGTGTACATATAACGGTTGCGCCGCGGAAAGTAATGCTGTGGTCCGCAGCGGTATAATACGCCATTCCTCCCTCATTGCGCAGGCTACATGGCTTTCCTTTGCTGTCCACCCAATCCAGAGCAATGCCTGTGGATGAAATCAGGATATCGCCGTTTGCATCTGCCAGAAGCGCAGCCGGGCTATCGCCGGCCGCATCCAGACACATCTCATTTTCCCCTTGGGTCATGCGCAGGGACTCACCGGGCTTCCCCTCCAAGAAGATGATATTGCGCGCGGCATTCACCATGGCGGAGGCTACATCGATACAGAGCGGAACAGGAGCAACCTTAGATTGCTCAGTTGCAGCTTGTTGCGAAGCCTCGGGAGTAATGCCGGTCGGTTCATGCCCGGTGGTTGCCGCTGTTTTTGCGGAGCTTTTACCTTGCTCAGCAGTTTTGCGGGGGAACTGAATAAGCAGGCTCTCCGCACAACGCAGTTGCAAACGAGGATCCGCCACACGCACATTGTGGTAATAGGCCACGCGCTGATTATTGGCATCGAACAACATACCACCATCGGCAACTGCTACTGTTTCATCCCCATCCGGAGTGGGCATGGCGGAGTCCTGAGAAGCGGAGGGGAGCTCGCCGACCAGCCCCACCAACACCTCATGAGCCTCTGCGCGTTTTGCACGCAGAGCATCCAAGGTCCCCATACGCGCTGCAATGCCCTGCAAGAGCGCAGTATTGCCCACAGTTTCGTTTGCCAGAGCAGAGGCGGTCAGTATCAGAGCAACCGGCAGTGCTTTCATTTTGCCTTAGAATCTTTGTTGAGAGCAGAGTTTTTAATAGTAGTACGCACCGGCCCCTTTAATATGCCCATATTGGATACAGTGCTGAAGGTGACACCTGTCCCCTCTGCGGAGAAGCGAGTGCTGTCCACAGCCGTAGCCGCGGCGGAGCTGATTCGCTTTGTTCTGAAATCGTATTCAGCTGCGTTACAGGTCACAACAGTGGTCTCGCCATTTTCCGCGTAGAGCTCTGCACGGATGTCGCTGAAACGTACATTTGTACGGCTCACGATCTCCATGAGGGAGGAAACGATGTAGGCTGAAACACGATTTTTCTCGTAGCGAGGCAAGGAAATGCCCTTCACCTTACTTCCCGGGGGCAGGAGCTGCAGCCCGGGAAACTCACTAGCGGACACGGCTTCCGCCGCTCCCTGCCCCTGGGCAAAGGGGGCAAGCAAAGCGGCAGCGCAGAGGATGGCTATGCAACGCTTCATCAGGACATCTGGTCGTATGCCTTGCGTACGAGCTGCATGTTGGTGAGGATACGCTCCAAATCATCCAGACGCACTTGGTTGGGGCCATCGGACATGGCGTTATCAGGGTCGCTGTGCACCTCCATAAACACACCATCAATGCCGGCAGCCATGGCGGCATTGGCCAGCACAGGAGCCAGGTCACGGTCACCACCGGTGGCACCGCCCAGCCCACCCGGGCGCTGCACGGAGTGCGTGGCATCGAACACCACAGGACATCCGAACTGACGCATCCAGTACAAGCCGCGCATATCCACTACCAAATTGTTGTAGCCAAAGGTAGTTCCACGCTCACAGAGCATATACTTATCGCAGCCGAAGGCCTGCATCTTCTCGCAAATATTCTTGCAGTCCCAAGGAGCAAGGAACTGGCCTTTCTTGATATTGACGGGGCGCCCGGTCTTGGCGCAAGCCTCCAGCAGATCGCTCTGGCGGCTCAGGAAAGCAGGTATCTGCAGCAAGTCCACATACTGAGCAGCGTACTCTGCCTGCTCCTCGGTGTGCACATCGGTCACTACAGGAATCTGCAAATCCTTACCGATTTCGGAAAGAATACGGCACCCTTCCACAATACCTAACCCACGAAAGCTCTTCACATTGGTGCGATTTGCCTTATCGTAGGAGGCTTTGAAAATGAAAGGCACACCAAGCTTGGTGCAGATTTCCTTGATGCTGCGAGCCATCTGCCAAGCGAACTCCTCGTTCTCGAGAGAACAGGGTCCAAGCAGATAGAAGGGAGCATTACCACCGATTTCTACATTCTGAATATTGAAGGACATGATTATTGAGTAAGTTTGATGATGTGTCTATTATGCCGTATTTGGCGCGCGAAGTCAATGAGATTCCGCATTTTTTTGCCAATACGGGCATCCGGAAAGAAAAAAATTACGAAAGAAGCAGCAAACGAACCGGGTTATACAGCAATGCACGAAGCGCAGCGGCTATGCGGTTTGCTTCCGATTCCGGCAGAGTCGTGGAGACATAGAACGTGTAAGAGAGCGTGTTCTTGTACTGCCCATCACCTCCGGCTCGAATGCCGTCTTTTGCCTTACTGCCACGAGCAAGCATGGCAAAGCCCGGCCGTTTATTCGCTGCCAGGTGGGCTGCTACCTGCTCTCTGGCTGTATGAGCATCGCACACCACGATATGCGGGGCAAAATCCTCCGGTACCGGCGCCGGAGCGGAGGTCTCACGAGCAATTCGGTATATGGATTTGCGAGCGGCATCGCATATAGCCGTTATCTGCTCTCCGTTATGCTCGAAAAGCATAACATCCACCCGTCCGGACGGTTCTTGCCAAGAGGGACACCCTATGCAGGCTTTCACCACAGCTCGGATGATGTAGTCGAACAACGAATAGCGATTCTCCAGCAGCTTCTCACACTGCACGGCAATAGGCATGCTGATATCCACCAAAGCGCTCATGTCTACCTCCGCATCGTACACATAATAGCCGTCTTTCTGCTCGCGTGTGGGAGGGGTGGAAAAATCTGCCAGAGTAGTACCTCCTCGCTTCTGCGGCGCGGTGCCGGCCTGCAGAACATCTGCTGCCATGATTCGCCCCCTAGGCCCTGTACCACGCAGAGTGGCGGGGTCTGTACCGCGGGCGGCACACAGTCTGGCAGCAAGGGGGGATATGAGCATAGCGGAGACTCTATGGTAAGTTTCCGCCGGGTAGCCCCACTCCGGGAGCTACCCGGCTAAGATAATGTTAGGCAGTGTAACGCACTTCGCCGTCTATGATCGTCATCACCGTATCATACTCGGCATCCAGCAACACGAGATCGGCAGTGTAACCGGGAGCCACCTTGCCCAAGTCGTACAGCCCCAAGGACTGCGCTGCGTTCCAGGAAGTAGCCTTCACCAGCTCGCTAAGCGGCTTGCCAGTAATCTCCTGCACATTCTTGAGCCCCTTGGCAAAACGCAGTGTTGAGCCGGCAAGATTGCCGCTCTCCAAGCGAGCCACACCGCCCTTCACAATGATGGGCAGCCCACCCAGCTGACCGGGACCATCCGGCATCCAAGAGCAAGCCAGAGAATCGGTAATCATAATCATCTGCGAGATATCCTTGTTGGTGAAGGTGAGGTTGAGCATATCCTCGCACAGGTGAATCTTGTCGCAGATAATCTCTATCTTCACGTCCTTATCCAACATACCGGAGCCCACGAGGCCGATTTCACGGTGGTGCTGCGGGCTCATCTGGTTGCAGAAGTGGGTCAGGTGCTTCAGACCTGCCGCCTTGGCCTTCTTGAAGTCAGCATAGGTAGCAGCGGAGTGCCCCGCGGAGCAAGTGATACCCATGGCACTGGCCTTGGCAATAAACTCTACCGCTCCGGGCATCTCAGGAGCCATCGAGATGTAGAGAACGGGGTAGATATCGTTGAGCATGCTCACCTCGTCGAAGTCTGCGGGGCGCACGAAAGCGGGATTCTGAGCACCACACTGGCGGGGGTTAATATAGGGACCTTCCAGATGCACGCCGGGAGTCTTAGAGCCTGTCGGGGCTGCTGCATACTCCTTCACCACGCGGCACACATCTGCCAGAGTATTGGTGCCCAGTGTCAGGGTGGTGGGCAGCCAGGTAGTCACGCCCTCCTTCATCTTGCAGTCTGCAATGGTACGGATACTCTCCACCTTGCAATCGCAGGTATCGCAACCGCCGGCACCGTGGGAGTGGATATCGATGAAGCCCGGCATAAGCATAGCACCGGCGGCATCGATTGTCTTGTCGGCCTCGGCACTCTCACCGGGCATGAGTACGGCGGCTATCTTCGTGCCGTCGATGAGTACAGCCCCACCGGCGATATCCACCCCGGGGGAGATGATACGAGCATTTGTAATGAGCGTTTTCATGATGTGTATAGACGGTTACGGGGGCGCGACTCCACTCCCCCTGTTCTCTGCCTGTATTCTACTCCCAGTCCCGCCCCGTGGCAAGTTAAAAACAGGTCACGGCACCAAAAAGTTGCTTTTAGAGGTACACTCACAACAACAACAATCCGGGAGAGAGCGAAAAGAGCCCTCCCCCGGAGAAAACACCAACAAAGTAAGAAGCTGTTATGAGTTGGCACGCAGGCGCCCCAGGAAACGAACGGCTTCCCCTACCAGAAGCACCGGGAAAGTAGCCGCCGTAATAAGCAGCCACTCCTTCCAATCCAGAGAAACAGTGCGGAAGATGCTACCACCGTACTCCACAGCCAGAATCTGCCCAATGACGATGATACCGGCAATGAGAAGGAAACTCTTGTTGGCGAAGATACCACTCAGGAAGCTCTTGTTAGTGCCATAGACGCGAGCATTAAAGAGATTCCAAAACTGCAGCATCACGAACCCGGTGAAGAGCACAGTAACAGAGTGACTAAACGCCTCGGGAGCAACATCTGCATCCGGCATGAACTTGACATATGTGACAAGCGCCGCGATGAAGGTGAAACCCAGTCCCAGTATCCAACGCCACATGGCAGGGGTGATGATAAATGCCATCTTATTACGCGGAGCCTGCTCCATCACATCATCACTGGGGGGCTCAGTAGCCAGAGCCAGAGCAGCGAAAGTATCCATGATGAGGTTGACCCAGAGCATCTGAGTAACCGTGAGCGGCAACTCACAGCCAATGAACGGCCCCAGTGCAGCTATACCGCAGGCCGCTACATTCACCGTAAGCTGGAACACGATGAACTTCTGGATATTGCGATACAGAGAACGCCCCCACTTAATAGCACGTGTGATACTGGCAAACGAGTCATCCAGCAGAATGATATCCGATGCCTCCTTGGCCACCGAGGTTCCGGTAATCCCCATGGAAAGCCCCACATCAGCATGATTGAGGGCCGGTGCATCGTTCGTGCCATCTCCGGTTACGGCGACCACATGATTACGCTGCTGTAAAGCATTGACAAGTCTCAGCTTATCCATAGGCTTAGCACGGGAAAGAACTCGCAGATCCTCCACCTGATTCCTGAGCTGCTCATCGCTCAGTTGAGCGAACGCATCTCCGGTCAGTACAGAGTTTGCGGGCAGCTCACCCTCCGGCAGGAGACCGATTTCGCGGCCAATCTGACATGCAGTCTCGAAATTGTCGCCGGTTACAATCTTGATACCAACCCCGGCTTTGCGACAGCTTGCCACAGCATCGGGCACATCCGGGCGCACCGGATCCTGTATCACAAAACACCCCAGCCAAGTAAGTTCTTTGCAGGCATCTTTCACCGCTTCTGTTGTAGCAGCACTAGCCTCGCGGTAGGCCAAGCCCAGCACACGCATAGCCTTACGCTGAGCCGTGCGGATAAGCTCCAGAATACCCTCCCGAGTAGCTGCGTCTAGCACAGAGTCATACGTAGCCACACACATGGAGAGCACCAGCTCCGGCGCACCTTTCACAAAAATGAGCTGCTTTCCGGCCAGCACGGCAGAATTACCGCAAGTTGCCATGTACTTATTTTGCGTATTGAACGGTAAGCGGGCAACAAGCTCGAACTTGCTGCGAGCCTCTGCATAAGAAGCACCATTGTCTCGCAGATACATGAGCATGGCGCCCTCCGTCACATTACCAAGCACCTTACCGCTTTCATCCAAGTCTGCTGTAGAGTTGGCGGCCACAGCCTCCGCGAGTAGAGGAAACACCGGAGCAGAGGCCCCCTGTTCCGTAACCCCGGGAAAATGAGCCTCTCGCACCGTCATGAGATTCATGGTGAGCGTGCCGGTCTTGTCCGAGCAAACAACCGTGGCAGCACCTATGGTCTCGCAGGCATCCATCCGGCGCACCAAATTGTTCTGCTGTGCCATTTTGCGCATGCTGTATGCCAGGCTCAGAGTCACACTCATAGGCAACCCTTCCGGTACAGCCACTACGATGAGGGTAATGGCTATCATGAAATAGAGCAGCAAGTGGTCAGCTGTTGTAGCCGGCATCCACCCGGATGGCTCCGCCGATATCCAACCTCCGGCAATCATGAGTCCCGTACCTGCTCCGAACACCAGAAGGCCACCGAGCAAACACCACAGCCACGGCTTTCCGCCTTCAGCCTCTACAATGCCAGGAGCCGGAATCTCGATTTTGCAGTAACCCATCAAATCCTGAAAAATGGGGTACCAGACCTTCAGCAGAGCCACAGCAAGAGAGACAATGATGCAGGCAAAAAACACCCACTGCGCAGCACTCAACGCAAAATTCCCTTTTATTGCATCCTGAACAATAAGAGAGACGAACAAAATGAACGCAATAGAGGACCCCAAAACGTTAATTCCCTTAGAGAGTCCATCCAACTGCTGGTTGAGGGGAGATTTTATTTCTGACTCCTCAGAAGCCGCCTCTGCAACCTTGCCGATTTCCGTAGCATCGCCCACTTTGGTAATGCAGATAATGCCATGCCCCTCAGCCACTAGTGTACTACGAAGCACCACATTGCGGGGGTAAGCTCCGGGAAGTGCCTCCTCCTCTTCCTCCGGAGTTTTAAGCACAGGCTCAGACTCGCCGGTGAGGGAGGATTGATTGATACGCAACCCTATCGACTCCAATACCACGCCATCTGCCGGCACCTCCTCTCCGGTTTCCAGCGTCACAATGTCGCCAACCACCAGCTCATTCTTAGGTACAGTCGCATGCTTGCCATCGCGCAGCACACGTACAGGCGTAACGTCGTTCACCTGATTCAGGATATCAAATTCTTTGTTGGCCTTGTACTCGTTCACAAAACCAACAACTGTTGCAAGAAGGACAGCGCCCACGATACCTGCACTCTCTATCCAGCTGTGCCCCGGAACAAAAATAACGGGAATAAAAGATATAACCGCTGCAACGATAAGAATAACGATAAGCGGGTCAGTAAATTTCTCCAGTAACTGTACCCACCACGGATCTCGCTCCGGCGGTGTAAGCTGATTACTACCGTGTGCACTACGGCTGGCTTCGACTTGTGCCGACGTCAACCCCGTATGAATATCTGTATATTTAGTACTCATGGATTTTATTTAAGAAATTAAAGGTGTACTTGAGGGATTAAATGGGAAAAGCCCCCGAATCGGATAGTACGCGCGTACCTTATACCACATTCCGCCGCTTCTGGTCAATCCTTTTTAGTGTCAGACTTGGTACTGCTAAAAAACCGCCTGCGGAGAGCCGGAGCCCTCCGACAGGCGGCTGAGGTTAACACACAAACCAAAATCAGAAAGTGTAGCGTAAGCCAATATTACCGGAGAAATCCGTACGGTCTCCCCCCAACTCCAAGGAAGTGCCGGCAGTGGCGGTCCAAGATTTATTGAGAGGCACATCCAGACCAAGCCCCAGCTCAAAATAGACTGGCGTATTGCGCATGCCCTTGGTATCCCAGGAAACAGGGATGCCAACGAAGCGGTTGCCGGCAGTCATACGCTCCTCGGTCATATCCACATGTACCGCAGCACCGGCTACAAAGGTAGCCTTCTCGGCATCCGGCATAGCGGCAAACTGCAACGAATAGCGTACCCCCAAAGCCACATCCGCCTGCAGCACATCGTCGAATCGCGTCTCCATGCCGACACTACCCAGCTCATTCTCACGCAGGGAGTCCAAGCTGTGGAAAGCCACGTTTGCAGCAAGATACGGAGTCAGGCAGCTGTTGCTCGTGAGAGCTATATCAGTACTGAGTTCGTAACCGAGGTTCACGGAGAAGCCTTCCATCTTCCCCTTTCCGTGGGCAACCAGTGTATGGTAACCGGCATCAATGCGAATATCGCGCTGCGTGCTGAAGTCGTGGACTGCCACACCGGCGGAAGCGCGGTGATTCCAGCGCCCGGTGCGAGCAGAGGCGTACAGGTCCGCATAGAGGGTATCGGAATCCATGCGGGCAAAATCCGTGCTTCCCTTGCTGCTATCATAGCCGAAGCTGAGCCCCAAACGCAGATTACTGCGCACCGTAGCATCGTAGCCCAGCATGAAACCATGGGAGCTGCGGCTGTAGTCCCCCATATTCTCATCGCCATCCAAGCTATCGGATGCCCCCACATAAGTCCCCCAGACATGAGACTTTCGGGCACCGGCACTCAGCCCGCCCTTACCCCCCGGCACTATGTACTGAGGAGTAGTGCAACGCTCAGGCAGAGTAATCTGCCGGCGCAGGTTGTTGATGTGATGGCGAGAGGAATCCAGCATCATATACTGAGCCAGAGTCATATCTGTACCAACTAAGCTCTGCAGGCCTCGCAGAGCAGCGTCCTCGCTGCGGGTGTAATCGAAGGCGTCTATCACTCTGGAAAGCAAGTCTCCCTTGGCAGCGAGCGTACCCTCCGAGTGATCCATAGCATCAGACATCCGCAGCAGGGCATCGGCAACGCTCTGCTGCATCGGCGTCTTGGCGGCGGAACGGTAGTTCTTGCTGAACACCAGCTCCACCCGGTCGCCTTTGTTCTCCAAGTGAACATTGCGCTCCTGCAGAACACGCTGGTAGGTACCGTTGGCTGCACGGGTCACCTCATAAAGCACATCCTCATTTATGTTCGTAGCCATGCGCCCCTCCAGAATAGTGGTACGAGCGCCTTCAGCCGCATGTGCTGCATCTGCTAGGTTGTACACATACACGCGAGCCGTACTCGGAGCGGCCACGGTGCTTGTGCTGTTCACCCCGGTGGAGGCAGCGGTATGAATCGTACCGCCGGCTACAATACGATCCGAGCTTACTTGCCCTGCAGCATCTACCGCTGCATCCAGCTTAATGAGAGTCGCATCACTCAGCCGCAGATTTGTAGCCCGTAGCACATCGCCGTTGGTGTCGGCATTTACATCCAGCACAGAACCCACAGTACGGAAATCTGCGCGCAGATTATCATCCATTGTGTATGAACCATCCGCAAACAGCGTGCCACCGGTAGCGGCATTGTTTCCCACCTCAGAATCCTGAGTAGTATCCAGAGAGCCTATCTGAGTCTCAGCGACGCCATCTGCAGTAACGACCAAATCTGTATTCTTCAGCACGAAGGTAGTACCTGTGCCCACTCCGGCACCATTCATATCTATCCAGGAGCCGGTATTAGCATCATCCTCCACACCACCTGCTGCGCTTCCTGTTGCGCCGTTGGCAAAGATGCTGCCGTGAAAATCCGTGTGGTCTAGGGCTAGCAGCAAGGCATCACCGCCGGACTTGTTGATGTGCCCACGGCCGGATAAACGCCCACCCAGATGGGAGTCGACCTTCATATTGAGCACATCGACCATCCGCCCCGCCGGCGCATCTACCACAATGCGGCCGACACTGCTCGCAGCCTCGGCAATGGTAAGCGTTGCATTTTCCACATCTACACGGTTCATGATGAGGATATGACCACCACCTTGTGCTTCTATACCGCGCACTCCTTCCACGCTCACATTGTTGAGTCGGATACCTGCTCCCTCATCCTCTCCGCGAGCCGTAATTGTTGTCTGCCCACCCGTCACGACAGCCAAGTTTTCCGTGCTGCGCTCCGTAATATCACCTTCGATTGTGACCGTCTCGCCCGAAACGCCGGAATCCTCTATTCGGGTCATAGAATCACCGGTACCGGTCGATATATACACATCCCCCTCTCCTCCTTTGGCTGCAAGCGTTGCATAGCGGATATCATTATCACCCTTTATGAAAACATCCCCGGTTTCAGTCTGAATAAGAGTGCGCGGACCATCCGAAGTCTCGCTGGTAATGATATTCTTGCCAACAATTTGCACAGCTTGCGCGGCCGTCAGCTTTGTGTCGCCGGTGCAGGAGGTAACCTTGTTCAGCACTCCGGAATCCCCGTTCATTTCGATGCTGCCAACTTGAGTAACAACGGAGGAATTGGCCACAACATTCAGCGTTCCGGCTGTCAGGTGTACATTACCTCCGCCCTGCACGCCGGAACCGCCGAGAATCCGGTTAGAATCGCCATCCAGTATCACGCTTCCGCCTTGTGCTACTACGTCGGAATCATCGATAACGTTGCTTTCCGTACCCGCAAGGCGAACATTACCCTGAGTTGCAGAAACATCGGATACAGACATTTCAGCACTCTTGCCCTCCATACGAACTCCGGCACCCACTTTTACGATGGAACCGGAAATGCTGTTGGCAGAGTTTGCTCCGACCAGTGCCAACTCCCCTCTCTCGGCAGTTATTTCAGAGTCGGAGATTCCGTTGCTTTCCGTACCGGAAACTGTCACATTCCCGGTCTTGGATGTCACAATAGTTTCCTGCACATTAACTGTCTGTCCCTTCAGGTCGATGGCACTTGTAGCGTCCAGAGTGGTACCGGCTTCTACCTGAGTCGTCCCACCGGCGCCTATATCAATAGTTGCGCAGTCCACATCCACTTCCGAAACAGTGGTGCCTCCGGCACCGCTGATTTTCACTTCACCTGCAGCCGCCACTGAGCCACCCCTCACAGCAGCAACTCCTGTGGATGCCTCGATTTCCACATTTCCGCCTGTAGACTCGATGGCGGTATCGCCGGATACCGTCACAGTCGCTCCCTTAACTACAATCTTGGCAGAAGCGTCCAGAGTAGTGCACTTGTCATCACTTTCATTCTGCGAGCCAATGGTCGTGGCGGTGGAGGCATCACCTATCGTTATTGTCATACCGTCCACATACACATCCGAAACGCCTGTACCAGCTGCACCTACCACATTGCCGGCTATGATGACCTCTTCAGTTCCGCACACAGTTGTGTTAGAAACAGAGGCAGATTTTCCTTCCAACTTCACAGACCCGTCAGCGGTGGCAAGTTTGCTATCGGACACCATAACTTCTCCGCCCTGCATCTCCACATTTCCGGACGAGGTAACGGAAAGATTGGCACTGGACACAGAGTTATACAGTGCGTCTGCTCTCATCATAATCCCCCCACTCTCCGTACTAAGAGCATAGCGTTTTACTACGTTCCCTCCTCCGGTTGCATAGATATCTATACCGTTTTTTGCACATACAGAGTTCATCTCTATAGATTCATTCCATATCGTATTGGAACTTCCGGTCATACTTACCGTGCCGGATGATTCTATAGAACCATGCAATTCATTAGTCTGGGCAGCACGCAGAGCCTCTATGACAACATCACTTTCGTCACCGGTAGTTTCAACCTTAACACCCTCGCCAATATTCGTTCCGTATTGATATCGCATTGAGATGGGGCCGCCGGCTTGCAATAACACCTCCGAATCTGAGTCACCGCCTATGGTTAGTGCAGCAACACCGGAAAAATCCATCTTGCCGGCAGAAGTAATCTTCACGGCTTCCCCACCTGCAGCCTGAATATCAAGGCTCTGCTTTACAAACAAATCCCCCCTCGTGGCTATAGTGGAAGGACCCGTTTCTGAGTCAATTGTAAGCTTCGTTTCCAAATTCGTGGATGTACCTTCACCTATGGTTATATTTCCGTCTGCAGAAATCCCCGCTCCGCTTAAGTGCCCCCTACTTTCTCCAATGCTTACAGTCCCACCGGACACAATAGAAAGGCCGTCCACTGATTCATATTGAGAAGTTGTTATAGCTTCAATCGTCACATCGCCGCTTTCTGTTGTGAGTGTCAGGTTGTCGGCTGTCTCGGAAATGACACCAACGGTAATATTCTCATCCCCGGTCACTGTATAATTCTGATTGGCAGCGGAAACATTGCCAATATCCGCTGCAAAGGATTGATTATAGACGAAAGTTGATACAGCTACTATCGCCGCAAGAAGCGCCTTGCGAAGTAATACAGGAAGGTGTGTTTTCATGATGTTTTGTGTGTGCGGTGTGTGTCGGAGGTGCGAAAAAGTAGGCAACGCACCCGAATTACACCCATATTCTATCTGTTTTGTGTGATTTGTAAAGCATTTTTTTCCCATAGGGATATTTTATTCTATTTTTCAAGCTAAAAAAGCTTTTTTGGCAAGAGCAGCGGGCACAAAAGAGGCAAAGACGAATTATTTTACACTTGACATTAGTGCCGTAATACATTAAGCTGCGCGCCATGTTCGTAGATCATATTCGCATATTTGCCAAAGCAGGCAAGGGAGGAAACGGCTTGGCCAGTTTCCGGCGCGAGAAATTTGTACCCCGCGGCGGCCCCGATGGCGGCGATGGCGGGGACGGAGGCAGCGTCATCCTGGAAGTCAGCACAGGCACGAATGACCTGCGCAATTATTTCTATGACCCTAAACTCATCGCCACGGATGGCATGCCCGGCATGCACGCCCGGAAGCATGGCAAGGATGGTCGCACAGTCATCGGCAAAGTACCGCCGGGTACCATCGTGTACCGCACTAATGCCGCCACCATGCAGGAGGCCACTTGGCTGGAGCGCGAGGGGGAGGGAATTGAGTTCGAGCAAATAGCCGATCTCACAGAACCCGGAGAGCGTTTCGTGCTCTGCCAGGGCGGCAAGGGAGGCCGCGGCAACTGGCACTTCCGTACCGCTACAGACCAGGCCCCCATTAAATTCGAATACGGTACAGAAGCGGAGAGCGGCGTGTTCTTTTTTGAGCTGCGCCGCATAGCGGATGCCGGCTTGGTGGGTTACCCGAATGCAGGCAAGAGCACGCTGCTGGGCGCCATATCACGAGCCACACCCAAAGTAGCCAGCTACCCCTTCACTACCCTACAACCCATTGTTGGTGTAGTGGAGTTCGAGGACTTCTCGCGCTGCGTGGTGGCAGATATACCGGGCATCATTGAGGGGGCGTCCGAAAACCGCGGGCTGGGGCACGAGTTCCTGCGCCACATTATGCGCTGTCAAGTTCTGCTCTTTGTGGTGGATATGACCGGCTTGGAGCATGACCCGGTGGAGGCTATCCAGACCCTGCGCAAGGAAGTAAAGCTTTATTCCGAGGAGCTGGCAGAGCGGCGCTGGATTATCCTGGCAAACAAAATGGATGACCCCACCGCCGTGGAAAATCTGGTGGTACTGCGCCAACGCTTCCCCAAGATTGAGATACTGCCCATCTCTGCCGCCATGGGAGATGGTATCCCTGCCCTCAAGGCACGTCTCAAAACCCTGCTTGCCGAGTGATGAAGCTCGCGCTATTGAGCGACATCCACGCCAACTTGGAAGCCCTGCAAGCAGTGCTGGAGGATGCAGCACAACAGGGGACAGAAGAGTACGCAGGGCTGGGGGATATCATAGGTTTCAACGGCGACCCCGCCGCCTGCACGGAGCTGGCTATGCCGCTTTTCAACGTAGCCGTGCGAGGCAACCACGAGGAAGCCCTGCTACAGCGAGGCCTCTTCGGCGTGCCTCTCTACACGGCCATGATGGATCGCACCGCCGCCATGCTGGGAGCTGAGCTGGTAGCACTCTTGCGCCCCTTGCCCCGCAAGAGTGTGCGTGCCGGCATCACCTACGTGCACGCCTCCCCCGCCCCCGAGGGCTGGCAGCGCATTGCCTCCGTGCCGGAAGCCCGCGCGGCATTTGCGCAATTCAGCACCCGGCTCTGCTTCTATGGCCACACACACCGCCCCGCCATCTTCTGCGAACAAGCCGGCAAGGTAAGCCCCCTGCCCATTGTATACAACGAGGAGGGTTCCTTCTCCCTTCCCCTGCAGGCGGAGTGCCGCTACCTCATCAACCCCGGCTCCGTAGGCCAGCCGCGAGACTTGGACTACCGCGCCGCATACGGCCTATACGATTCGGAATCCGATACCCTTATCCTGCGGCGAATCGATTACGATGTCGACTCTGCCGCTGCAAAAATTGCCCGCACAGGCCTTCCGGAATCTTTCGCAGCCGACCTGAAACGCGGACACTCCCCCACCGGGGATTGAGGTGTGCAAGTGGTTTGGAAAGCTCACCTCTTTTTTGAGCTTGTCAAACCTTAGCGAGTGCGTTAGAATTCCCGTATGAAATTCCCGATCCTCCCCCTGCTCTGCCTGCCGTTGCTGAGTTCCTGCCTACTTCACAGCAAAATATACCGCCTTGGCTATGAATACGAGGGAGTCAGCCTCGCGGAAGAAAATGCATACTACCGAATAAAGGGCAAAGACTATGTAAAAGGATATCGCACCAGACTGAGCGTACACTCTGATTCCCTGTGGTTCGATCCCTGCAAAGGTGTGTACTACCGACCTGTCGACGGCACTCAGAAAGATATCGTGTATCACGAAATTAAAAGAGAGAAACATGCGGCCTATCCCCGGGGTGAGTGGATGTCTCAGGATGCTGCCACCGGAGCCGAAAAACAAACGCTGAATGTCCCCCTCCGTAGTATACCTGCGCACTATCCCACCAGCCATAAGCCAATCTACAAACCATGGGCACTCCTCACTACCCCGGCCGCAGTAGCCACTGCCGTCTGCATCGACATCCCTGTGACACTGCTATGCTTTACCGTAGGCGGTGCATGCGAGCTCGGCATACTCATGACCGGACAACAGCAGCAAGCTCTTCCGGAAAAAAAATCAAGCCCCGGGGCACCTACCCCCGCCACGAATTAAAAGATATAAAAGTTTAATCGAGGCATCGCGGCTCCGCGCGGACTTTCACCGCAGTGCGCATATCGCGTCGGTCGTACAGCAAAAAGGCAGTACCTTGCGGCACTGCCTTTCTTTGCGATATATTTTGCAGCTAGCTTTACTTCTGCTCTTCTGCAGGAGCCTCAGTAGCGGGAGCTTCCTCTGCGGCGGGAGCAGCCTCAGCGGCCGGAGCCTCCTCTACAACGGGAGCCGTAGCGGCGGGAACCTCGGTGGTTCCGGAGCCCACAGTGGTGGAGGGAGCCACAGGTGCGGTGAGCTGGGGCAGGTCGATAATCTCGATAAGAGCCATGGGAGCGCTATCCGTCATGCGCTGGCCCAGCTTCACGATGCGGCAGTAGCCGCCCTGGCGATCCTTGGTAGCCTCGGCCACCACGCTGAAGAGCTTGGTGACAACCTTGGGCTGGGGCAGAGTAGCCAGAGCCTGGCGGCGGGCGTGCAGGGAGCCGTTCTTGCCGAGGGTGATGAGCTTCTCCACAAAGGGACGCAGAGCCTTGGCCTTGGCCAGAGTGGTGGTGATGCGACCGTGGGAGATGAGGCTGCAAGCCTGGTTGGCAAGCAGAGCCTTACGATGGGAGGCCGTGCGCTGCAGCTTGGCCTTTTTGACGCCGTGTCTCATAGTATTGTATTATGCGATATGTAGTTAATAATGAAGTTATTGCTGTATAGCTTGGTGCTTTACTCGTCGAAATCGTCCTCGTCCTCATCGTCGAAGCCATAGGCCTCAATGTTGTGGGAGATGAGAGCCTGCAGGTCGGTAGCGCGGGGCTCCTCGGAGTCACGCAGGCGGGGGCTGCTGCCGGGAGCGGCCAGAAGCTTGGCATCGAACTGCATACCCAAGGACAGACCGTGCTGCACGAGCTTCTCCTTAATCTCGTTCAGGGACTTCTTACCGAAGTTGCGATACTTCAGCATTTCGCTCTCGGTCTTCATGGCGAGCTGCCCCACGGTGGTGATGTTGGCGTTGTTCACGCAGTTTGCAGCACGCACAGACAGCTCTATCTCGTTCACGCTCATGTTGAGCAGCTTACGAAGCTGAGCCGTGTTGGCATCCGTATCGCCGCCGGAAGCGCGGTCCAAGGATACGCGGCGGCTGTCGCTCTCCACGAACACGTCCAAGTGGGGGCGCCTGGTGCTGGCAGCCTGGAGCATGGCA
>JAZNTO010000104.1:0-8994 GCA_045591805.1 Akkermansia sp.
TAGGCTCGCCCCAGCATGGCGCTTGTGGCATCACTCTCTTCCCCGGGCAAAAGTGGCAGATTGGCAGCAGCTGTGCCATAAATATCGGCGGCCTCACGCGGCTTACCGGCCATATCATACGCCTGAGCCAGGGGAAGGTACACACGACCTAGTGCGGGTTTATCCCCGGCAAAATGGTGGCGGCGCACCTGCACAGCCTCCTGTAGATGGGCCACGGCTTCCTCTGCACGCCCCAAGGCTATGCAGCAGCGTCCGGCGCCCTCCAGCGGCTGGGCTCGCAGCTCCTCCGGCGTGCCTGTGACAGCCAATGCCCGGGTAAAGTCCACAAGAGCCGCTTCGTGTGCCTCCTTGGAAAAGTTCACCCATCCTCGCTGGTCGTACAGGCATGGCCAATAGAGGCTTGTGGCCTCAATACGCCCCATGGCAGCCCCCTCTGCGCGGTAGAGCAGAGCAAGAGCGTTGTCGGCGTTGCCGTTCTCCAGCTCAATGCGAGCCAGATCTCGCAAGGCAGAAGCCAGATAATCTGCATCTCCCGGGTGCTCGCCCAAGCGGCTCACACCATCGCGCAAAAGTTGCTCGGCACGTTGCGTTTCCCCTTTCTCCAGCAGAACAGACCCCAAGCAAACAGCCGCCCCGGCCAGTGCCGGCACTTCGTCCGGAGCAACAGCCGCCAAAGCCTGCTCGAAACAACGCAGGGCAGCCTCGCTGTTACCATGAGCGCGGTGGATGCGCCCCATGTAGGCAAGCAAATACGCCTGTAGCTGCTTGCCTTGCACGCCAAGGGGCGAGACTTCTTTCTGCAGCTTTTCGAGCGCCACAAGCTGCTCCTCTGGCTTATCTGCCGCAGCAGCCAGAAGCTCTGCCAGCTCAGAATATGCAGCCAGTTGCTCGCGTTCCTGCTTATGCTGCCCATATACACGAGCTGCATATCGATAGTACGCCGCAGCGGATTTACGATTTCCGGCCTCTGCAAAAGCTCGCCCGGTCAACAAAGCACGGCGTCCCCACAGCGCAGATGCAGCCTGCCGCGGGTATAATTCATTGAGCAGTTCAGCAGCGGCTTCCACCTTACCACGACTCATCGCAGCAGAGGCCAAAGTCCACTCAGCTTCACGCCGCACCACCTCATCCTTAATCCAAGACAACGAATGCTTGTGATTCTGCACCATGTGGAGCAGTGTAGCTTCATCCGCCGTGGCTGCCTGCATGAAATGCGTGAGATTCTTCACGGCGGCATTGTTCACCGCCTCACTCACCACCTCGGAGCTCACCCCACTGTTGTAGCCATTGCTGAATCCCAGCTTGTATGTGGCGTATTCCACACCAAAGAGAGCCACGAGAGCCAAACCGATAGCTGTATACTTCACTACCGGCTTAAACTCAAGGTCATCCTCATTCAGTTCCTCGGAAGGGAGGGGCTGATTCTCGTGGGGGGACTCCATATATATGTTCGGGCGTCGCAGTGGGGAATGCGGCTCAGGCATTCGGGCGATCCAAGTGGAAAGCGGCGTGCACCACGCGGGCGGCCTGCTCTATATCCCCGGCTTCCACCGTGGTGGTGATACGAATTTCGGAGGTGGCAATCATGCCGGTCTGAATGCCGGCATCCGCCAGAGAGCGGAACACCGTGGCTGCCACACCAGAGTGGGAGCGCATACCCACACCTACCACGGAGAGCTTGGCCAAACCGGCTTCTGTCTCCAGGCGGGCTTTCTCGCCAAGTTTGGGCAGCACAGGTTTCAGCGCGGCCTGGGCGGCTCCCAAATCACTCATATTCATGGTGAAAGACTGGCGAGCCTGCCCATCGTGAGCAGTGTTGGCAACAATCATATCCACGTTGATTTCCGCCTCAGAGAGAGCGGTGAGGATAAGGGCGGTATAGGCCACAGGAGCAGTGATACCGGAAACGGTCACGCGGGCCTGATTACGTTCGATTGAGACGCCTCGCACAACGAGGCTCTCCATAGCGGAGTTTTCTTCTTGCACAATAGTACCGGGGTTATTGTTCATGGAATTGCGGACTTCAAACACCACGCCGAACTTCTTCGCGAACTCGACGGAGCGGGCCTGCATCACTTTGGAGCCGCTGGAGGCCATCTCCAACATCTCCTCGTAAGAAAGCACAGGTATCTTGCGGGCATCTTTCACCACTCGCGGGTCGCAGGTGTACACACCATCCACATCGGTGAAAATCTGGCATATATCGGCCTTTACGGCTGCTGCCATGGCTATGGCAGAAAGGTCGGAACCACCGCGCCCCAAAGTATAGATAGAGCCATCCTGCGCAACGCCTTGGAATCCGGCGCAGACCACGATATAGCCCTCATTCAGAGCGTCCAGCACCTTCTCGGGAGAGATGCTCTCGATACGTCCGCGGGTATGGCTGCCGTATGTACAGATACCGGCCTGAGCACCGGTGAAGCTGCACGCCTTGTAGCCCATGTCGGTTATAGCCATGCAAAGCAACGCAATGGACTGCTGCTCGCCCGTGGCCAACAGGACATCCAGCTCGCGCTCGGGCGGGTTGTCCATCACCTCGTGAGCCAGCCCAATGAGCTTGTCGGTTATACCGCTCATGGCGGAGATGACAGCCATCACCTTGTTGCCGGCCTGCTGCGTTTCGATAAGCCTGCGAGCCACGTTGCGGATGCGGTCTATGGTGCCCACTGAGGAGCCACCGTATTTCTGTACGATCAGTGCCATATTGTTTGTTAATCGTTAAAGGTTTCGATGCGGAACACTACCGGCAGACGGTCTATGACGCGGTTTTCCCGCAGTTCGCGCAGCACATACTTAAGGCGAACCCACTTGCAGGCATGCACCATGAAGATGAGGTGGTTGTACTGCACGCCGTTTTCATCCACATACCCGAAGTTGGAGCTGGTAGCGGAGATGCTCACATCGTACTTGGCAAACATGGCGGCAATAGACGCAATCATCCCCGGGCGGTCATGTATCACAAAGCGCACATAGTATGGGGTCACCGTTTCGGACATCGGCAGCACGGAAAGCTCCTTGGTGTAGGGCTGGAATCCGGTGTGGTAGCCGTTGAGCCGACATTCGCGCATGGCCAGCACCACATCCCCTATCACCGCGCTGGATGTTGGGTTCTTGCCGGCTCCGCGTCCGTAGAAAATAGTCTCACCCACAATATCGCCCTTCACGGCGATGGCATTGAACACGCCGTTCACACTGGACAGCAGGTGGTCATCGGGTACAAAACTCGGCTGCACACGCAGCTCCAGAGCATCCTGCGCCTCATGGTGCTTTATCACCACCAGTAGTTTAATGCAGTAGCCCAGCTTCTCGGCCATGGCTATATCCACCTTCTCCACTTTCTCTATACCATGCACATGGATAAGATTCGGGGAAAGAGGTGTGCCATACGCCAGCATGGCGAGAATAAGCGCCTTGTGTGCAGCGTCCCACCCATTGATATCGAAAGATGGATCTGCCTCAGCAAATCCCAGCTTCTGAGCATTTGCCAGAGCCTCTTTCAGCGAGAGCCCCTGCTCCTTCATGCTGGTCAGTATATAGTTGCTCGTGCCGTTTATGATACCGGCAATACTCTGCACCTTGTTGCAGATGAGCGAGTTCTGAAGGCTCTGGATAATCGGTATACCGCCGCCGCAGGAAGCTTCGAAATACAGTGGCGTGCCCTGCTCCGCAGAAAGCTTAAAAAGCTCGCTGCCATACACTGCCAGCACAGCTTTATTACCCGTCACAACGGGTTTACCGGCCAGAATAGCAGCCTTCACCAGCTTGTAGGCCTCGTCCGTACCGCCGATAAGCTCGATGATGATATCTATCTCCGGGTCATTCACCAGCTCCCGCCAATCGTCTGTCAGCAGTGCCGGGTCTACATCCACCTCGCGTTGGCGGGCAAGATTCCCCACCGCCACCCTGCGGATAGCGTAGGATATCTGTGCCCGGGCCTCGAGCAATTCACGGTTCCGGATAAGGGTCTCGTATACACCCGAGCCCACTGTACCAAGGCCGGCCAGGCCCAACTGGAGCGTTTCACCTATCATGCGCGCGGCAGATTATACAACACTTTTACCTACCACACAAGCATATATTGAGGCAGCCTGCAAAAAAACGAGCAAGCGCTTCACGGGCGCAGACTTTCCACATAGCGCGCAAAAGACTCATCCAGTATAGCCACAGCCTTATCCACGCCGAAAAACTCGCCCACCTCAGTCACCTTGTTCTGCAGAGTCTTATAGGTACGGAAGAAGTTCTGTATCTCCTGCAGATAATGAGGCGGCAAATCTTCCAGCGTAAAAATGTGGTCGTAGCGGGGGTCGCCTACGTTCACGGCCAGTATCTTTACGTCCGGCTCTCCGCAGTCTATCATGTCCATACCCCCTATGATGCGGCAATCCACATAGCAGCCCGGAAAAGTAGGAGACGATGTAAACACCAGTATGTCCAGCGGGTCTCCGTCCAGATACAATGTGCGCTCCACAAATCCGTACTCCGCCGGGTAATATACGGAAGAATACAGCACGCGGTCAAGCTTTATGCGCCCGGTCCGAGCATCCACCTCGTACTTATTACGGCTCCCCATTGGGATTTCGATTCTGGCTTCTACAACTCTCATACCCCACCATGTTACCATCTCCCTCTACGCGAGTCAAGGAAGAACCTAGTCCGGATGTCGAATTCCTGCGAATTGCCCCCACATGAAGCGAGGTCATATTTTTTGCTTGCAATGGCCGAAAACTCTACCTTATAATAGGCGCATGAAAAACACTGTACGTCTTGTCCTGCTCTCTGCCGTATGTGCCGCAACAGCCACAGCTGCCCAGCCGGCCATGCAAGAAGCCCTTACCCGCTGGGAGCAGCAAATGCTGGAGTACCAAGCAGCCCTGCGAGTAGCCACAACGGAGGAACAGAAGGCCGCCGTGAAAGTGCCGGACGGCAAAGATGTGGCGGCCGCGCTCTGGCGCAGCATCTCCCGCAAGACAGGCGAACGCGAGGAACTCGTACGCCCCACTGCAGCCGAACGCATGAACGGAGCTGTGGATGAACGTAAGATGGTGCCGGTGTACGAGTTCGACCAATCTTGGGCAACGCCGGCAGTGGTATGGTTCATCAACCGTCCGGAGGTATTTGCACAGCTTTTTCCCGGCAAACCTCGCCGCCTCTCCTATTACGCTAACGCCCTGCTGGAGAGCCTGAACCGCACACACTATGCCTCACCGGCTGTAGGGGAAGCCTGCGCCAAGCTGGCAGAAAGCCAAAGCGTACGCGTATACGAAATTCTGCAAAAAATCTACACGAGAAATCAGGATTTCGCCACACGAGCACAGGCCGCCCTTGCCATGAGTATCATGCTCTCCAACCCCACCATTTCCGGTGCAGAGGGCAGTACCGCCATGGCTCGCAGCAAGCAGGTCTACTACCTGCGCCAAGCCGTACGCTTGGCACCGGAGAACGCCACTTTCGGCGACCGTAGCCTGAGCGAAGCTGTCATCGAGATGACCTACCGCCTGCGCCACCTGAGCACAGGCACCATCCCCCCGCAGTTGCATGTCACCGCCATGGATGGCACCACCGCCACCTTCCCGGTGCAGGGCAAGGCAAATCTCATCTTCTTCTGGTCTCCGCAGGAGCAACTGGGACTCAATATCGTACAAAAACAACACCAACTTGCCGAGCAATTTCCCGGCCTGGTTTTCTGCCCCATCACCGTGCATACAGACAGAAACGAGTGGCTCGCCGAGCTGCAGCAGTTGGGCATCGTGGCAAATTGTTTCATGGACGATGAGGCGAACAGCAACGGCACGGCCTATCGCGTAGCTCAGCTTCCCACAGCTGTACTGGTGGGGGAGGATAGCCGCATCCGCTTTATTGGCTACCCGGGACTTCCGCTTCAGACTGCCCTCGATGTTCTCTTTGAGGGAAAGCAGAAAAAAGCCTCAGTCATCGTAGACGGACAGCCCGCGCAGCCGCAGCAGGCTCCCGCTATGCAGAGCAGCGATAAAGCCCCGGCACTCATAGACATGCCCGAGGAGTTCTGATGCCTGCCCCCCTGCCCATCGAAGCCATACGCAGCGAGGTACAAGCAGCCGCCGGTACACCCGGGTTCTGCGTACTGCTCAGTGCCCCGACCGGCAGCGGCAAATCCACCCGCGTGCCGCTTATGCTGGCAGAGGCCGGCATAGCGGAGCGCGGCACCATACTCGTTGTGCAGCCCCGCAGGCTCGCCGCGCGACTCTTGGCCGGCTATGTAGCCGGGCAATACCCCTGCGCTCTCGGGCAGGAAGTCGGCTACACGGTGCGTTTCGACTCCCGCTGCAGCGCGGCAACACGCATCCTGTATGTAACGGATGGCATACTGGAACGCCGCCTTACGGAGGATGCGCAGCTGCAAGGCGTGAGCGCTGTCGTGTTCGATGAGGTGCACGAGCGGCGTCTTTCCGGAGACCTGTGCCTGGCGCGAGTCTTGGAGCTACAGCGCAGCACGCGCCCGGACATAGGCGTATTTGTCATGTCCGCTACCTTGGAGCTGGACAAATTGCAAAGTTATCTGCCGCAGGCCACTGTCCTGCGGGCAGAGGGACGCCTTTACCCGGTGGAGGTAAGCTACATGCCGCCTACCCCCGTGCGCGACAAGCGCGGCTATGTGAACCTGCCGCCCGTTTGGGAGCAATGCACCGCAGCCGTACGAAAGCTGGTGGAGCTACCGGACTGCGGAGATGTGCTGGTGTTTCTACCGGGAGCCTACGAAATACGCCGCGCTGTGGAGATACTGGAGAACGTGGGCTGGATGCGCGGACGGGACGTTTATGCCCTACATGGTCAACTCCCGCCGGAGGCACAGGCTCGCGCCGTGGAATGCGGCGAGCGCCCGCGTGTCATTGTCTCCACCAATATAGCAGAAACATCGCTTACCATCGAAGGAGTGCGCGCCGTTGTAGACAGCGGTACTGCTCGTGAAGCTCGCCACGATGCCCGCCGCGGGCTGAGCACCCTCCATATTGTCCCCATATCCCAAGCTCAGGCAGAGCAGCGCACCGGGCGAGCCGGACGCTTGGGCCCGGGCCGCTGCATACGCCTGTGGAGCGAGGCAGAGCACCGCCGCCGCGCCCCTTTTCCTGCACCGGAAGTACACAGAGCTGACATATCTGCAGCTTTCCTCAACCTGCTGACTTGGGGCTACAAAGGCCCGGAGGGCATGCGCCGCTTTGCCTGGCCGGATGCCCCCACGGAAGCCGCCACGGCCGCTGCCTGGTCCCTCCTGCAGGAGCTGGGAGCCGTCACCCCTTCCGGGGAGATAAGCACCATAGGAAAGCAAATGATGCGCTACCCGCTCACCACCGTTCTTGCACGCCTTATGGTGGCCGGGCATGAGTTTGCCTGCGAAGCGGAGACAGCTGCCATAGCCGCCCTCATACAGGGTGAAAATATATCCTTACCCACAGGTTTGAGCGACAAGCTGCACGGGGAGGGAGACTACACCGATTTTCAGGCAGAATGGCGCGCCGTACAAGCGGCTGCCCGCCTGCGCTACGATACGGCGGAATGTACACGCTTAGGTATCATGGCACGTGCTGCACGAGAGGCGGCCACCTCCTACCGCCAATTACTGCGAGGCAACACCACGGAGCCGGATTTTGCAGCGCAGCGCGCCGGAGTCGTGGCCGCCCTGCTCGGCTCATTCCCGGCAAACATAGCCGCCCGCAACAACACCGCCACCGACACCGCGCGACTTACCGAACGCCGTAGCGGCAAAATTGCCTCCGGCGTAGCAAAAAATGCAGATATCTTTCTGGCCGCGGAGATAGCGGAGATAGGCGGCAAAGGCGTAGAAACCCGGCTTTCCCGCTGCACGCTGCTCAACACAGCCGACCTCCCCACACACGAGGACGATGTGCCCACCTACGCCCCGGCACGCAAACGCGTGCTCAACATGCACCGCGTACTCTACCGCGACCTCGTACTCAGCGAAAAAGAAACCGGCGATGCACACCCGGACCAAGCAGCCCCGCTACTGGCCGAGCAAGTAATACGCGGAAACCTGCGCTTGGAAGGCTGGGACGGCCATGTCTTGCAGTGGATAAACCGCCTCACATGCCTGCGCAACGCTATGCCCGAGCTGGAAATACCCGAGTTCGGCGAGGAGGAGCGCCTGCTTGCCATCACCATGCTGTGCGAGGGAGCCGTAAGCTACAAAGATATAGCCACGCGCCCGGTACTTCCCATCCTGGCAGAATGCCTCTCCCCCTGGCAGAAAGACTGCCTGAACCGCTACGCTCCCAAGGCCATTCGCCTGCAAAATGGACGCGAAGTCAAGCTCCTGTACCGCGAAGACGGCACTCCAACTTTCGGCCTCAAATGCCAGCTTCTTTTCGGAGTACCCACCACACCCACCATAGCAGATGGGCGCGTAAAATGCCTCATCGAGATTCTCGCACCCAACCAGCGCCCTTACCAAACAACTTCGGATCTCATTTCTTTCTGGCGCAACGGTTATCCCCAAATGAAAAAAGACCTCGCCGGCCGTTACCCGCGCCACAACTGGCCGGACTCAGCTCCGGATGCCTCGCTCACCTAAGCCCCGCACACCTCTCTTCTATGGAACAGATACGCTAAAAAATGCGTCAGTGCGAGGAATGAGCTTGCGTTGCGGCGGGGAAAGCGGTAGAATCGCGCGCATGACGAACGAGGAAATAACCCCCAAAAAGGACTTTATCCGCGAGTGGATTGCGAGTGACCTGGCGGAAGGCCACTGCAAAGTGCCCATCACGCGCTTTCCGCCGGAACCGAACGGCTATCTGCACATAGGCCATGCCAAGGCAATATGCTTGGACTTTGGCGTGGCGAAGGAGTACGCCCAACTGGGTGCCGTATGCCACCTGCGTTTCGATGACACTAACCCGTGCAAGGAAGATGTCGAGTTCGTCAACTCCATCCAAGAGGACATCAAGTGGCTCGGGTTCGACTGGGGGGAGCACCTGTACTGGGCTTCGGATATTTTCGATTTCT
>JAZNTO010000105.1:0-6912 GCA_045591805.1 Akkermansia sp.
TGCCTGCTGCGCAGGCTGCGGTGATATCTTGTGCGCTGCGCGCACAGCGGAGCAAAACTCGGTGACTACACAAACATTCAACTTTCTTCCTCTTGCGCGCCCTCGGCAAAGAGCTCGTAGGCGATGGAATCGACGATGGTCACCTCGGCAAATTCCCCCACGGGTAAGGCAGGGTCTACATGGATGGAGCCGTCCACATCCGGGGCATCCCAGGGGCCGCGGGCGAGGCCGGGAGCATCCACCAACACACGGATGGTCTGCCCGATGCAGTCCTGCCCGATTTCGTCTGCAATGCCGGCAAGAATCATGGAAAGCTCGTTGGCGCGGCGTTTGCGTGTGGCGTGGTGCACTTGGTTTTTCATTTTAGCCGCGAGCGAGCCTTCCTCGCGGGAGTATGGGAAGACACCGGCACGCTCGAAACGGAACTCGCGAATGAAGTCTCGCAGCTCGGCGTGATCCTCCTCCGACTCGCCGGGAAGCCCGCTGATGAAGGTGGTACGCAGGCCAATGCCGGGCACGGCGGCGCGCAGGTTGCGGATGAGGTTGCGGATGTAGTCACCATCCGTCTTGCGGCGTTGCTCCTCGAGGATATGTGCTGAGATGTGCTGCAAGGGGATGTCGACATATTTCACCACCTTGTCGCAGGTGGCAAAGACCTCGATGAGCTCGCTGCTCCAATGCGCGGGGTGGGTGTAGAGGACGCGCACCCAGAAATCCCCGGGTATGGCATCTATCTCGCGCAGCAGGGAAGCGAGCGACTCACCGCGCGAGGAATCCACGCCGCTGGTCTTGCCGGCTTTCTGCACCCACTTGTCCATGCCGTAGTATGTGGTATCCTGAGCGATGAGGTTTATCTCCCGACACCCCTGCTCCACCAGAGCACGCACCTCGCGCAGGATATTAGCCTGCGGGCGGCTGCGGTGCCCGCCACGAATGCGAGGAATCACGCAGTAGGCGCAGGCGTGGTTGCAGCCCTCGGCTATCTTCACATAAGCGGTGTGGGGGGAGGTAAGGCGGTAGCGCGTATCGCCGAAATCCGGCACGAGTTTCGACACCTTGGTGCAGTATATCTTCTCGCCCGTACCGGCCAGGCAGTCACCGGCTATCTCCGCCACGCGGCACACTTCATCCACCCCCATAAAGCAATCCACCTCCGGCATGAGCTTGACCAAATCCTGCGCATAGCGCTGGGAGAGACACCCGGCCACCAGGATTTTTTGCGCCGCCGGGGCTTCACCTGCCTCGCGGGCACGGGCGGCTGCAAAGATGGTATCGATAGCCTCTTGTTTAGCGGGGTCGATGAATGCGCAGGTGTTGATAATGAGCAGGCTTGCCTGCTCCGGCTGCACCTTTTCATATCCGGCGGCTATCATACGGTCGGCCATGACCTCCGAATCCACCAGATTCTTAGCACAGCCCAGAGATACCATTGCAAACGTTGCGCTCATGCGCAAATCATACCCCAACAGGCAGAAAAAGGCAAGACAATTTGGAGGTACGAAGGACGAATTCCAAAGGTCGAAGTATGGAGTTTGACGCCTTACACCGCGGAGGCTTTGTGCTATGCCGTGGCTAGGCTTTGGCGCTACTTCGTCCTCGGAATTCGTCCCTCGTACTTATCTTCTGCTCCAATTGTCGACGCGGCGGTTGAAGTCCTGCACCTGCTTGGAGAAGTAATAATCTCCTGCCCCAAAAGCGAGTGTGGTGAAGTTGAAGTCGTTGCTGCTCTCGAGTGCGGCTGCGGGGGTCACATAATCCCGCTTATCTACGGAGTAGTGTACCGTAGTTTGCCGCCCCACCTTGCCGAAAGAGACGGAGAGAGTGCGGTCTGCATTGGCACGCACCCAAGGAGCCTCGCCAACATCCAGCAGGCGGCCGCATAGAATCTCGCTGCCATACTTGACAATATGCAGGGATTTGTTGCTGAAAGGATAGAGCCCGATATGAGTCCAGGAAAAATCTCCAATGTTGAGGGTCTGACTCTGCACACCCACCACGAGAGCGACCAGAAGCCCGGCCGCTGCCACAACTGCTGTCAGATACTTTTTCATTGCGGCGTTTTAGACACGCGGCGGGGAAAGGTGTTCAAAAAGAAAAGCCGTTGTTATAGACATACAACAACGGCGCAAAACATAAGCGACAGGCGGCTCAGCGGTTGCGAATGGCAGATATGAGCAGCCAGACAGACCAGACGATATCCAGCCCGAAAAAGGCAAAAAACACCGTGCGGTATCCGCCCGCAGGCATACCGAGCGCGTATATCAGAAAGAAAATACCCAGCGCGGCAAAAAAGGCGCTGCGAATAAACTTGCCTATGCGTGTATTCATGGTAAATGAGTGACAATGCGGTGAATCCCCCGGCAGGCAGTAGAGCCACCCGCCGGGCACGAAAAGCTTATTTTGAGAGGGAGATAAGCTCCATCTCGAAAATGAGGGTGGAGTTCGGCCCAATACTCCCCGGCCCGTTGGCACCATAGGCCAGATTGGCAGGGATGGTGACGCGCCACTTGGCTCCTACGGGCATGAGTTTCAGCGCTTCGGTAAAGCCGGGAATAACCTGACGAATGTTGAACTTGACCGGCTGGCGGGACTGGTCGAACACGGTGCCATCCACCAGCGTGCCCTTGTACATGACCTCTGCGGTGGGAGCCTCGCCGTGCACGGAGGCCTCGTATTTCTCGCTGCCGCCGGCCACCAGCACCTCGTACTGCAGGCCGCTCTCCGTGGTGGTGACCTCCGGGCGTTTGGCGTTCTCGGCCATGTAAAGGCGCCCCTTCTCCAGGTTGGCCTCGCCCACTTTCTTGCCGCGCTCCTGCAGCATGCGCACAAAGGCGTTCTGGTACTCCTCCACTTTATCATCTATAAAGCTCATGTCCATATCGCCGGCAATGCCGTCCTGCACGCCCTTGGCCAGAGTCTCGGCCACAACATCGGCCGCCTCGATGCCGGGAAGCATCTGGGGCAGCATCTGGCTGCCCAGGCGGTACCCGATGAGGTACCCCATCACTTTTTTCATCTTGTCCGTATCGGTCATGCGTGCATTGTAGCACAAGGCTTGTTGCCGGTGCAAGCCGGCGAAAAGTCATAACGGGCATTTCTGCATTGCAAACGGCGGAGAAATGAGTTAGAATAGGGGGCATGATAAGGAAGCTGGCAGTGGAGGGAGTAACGGTGTTTCCGCGCAAGGAGGTATTCACCTTTGTGCCGGGGGTGAACATCATCGTAGGCGGCAACGATTCCGGCAAGAGCCACCTCATGAAACTGTGCTACGCGCTCACTAAGTGGGGCTGCGATGGCAACAGGCGAGAGTTGCCGGAGGTGTGGGCAGAGGAAAAACGCCTGCGCCGCGACCTGCTGCGCGTGTTCGGCACACACAATCTTACCTCGCTCACGGCTCGCAACCGCGGCAACGGCGAGGCGCATGTGCATGCCTCGCTGGAGGGGCACAAGGTGCCGCCCGGTGCCGCGGAGCTGGATTTCCGCTTCACGGCCGGGCAAGAGGAAATAGGGTTGCACATTAAAACACTGCCGCAGAGATTCCTGGCGGAAAATGCCGTGTTTATTTCCCCGCGCGAGGTGCTCTCCATCTACCCTTGCTACATGCAAGCGGGCAAGCGCTACCCGGAGCTACTAGACTCTGCCAGCTGGGAGCTCTGCCGCGCACTGGAGGAGGAGCCGGGCAACGCCCCGGTACCGGAGGGGCTGCGCTACGTCATACAGCAGATTGAGAAGCTGCTCTCCGGCACCCTGCAACGCATCAACGGACGCTTTTTCCTGAAGCGCCCCGGCCAAGAGCCGCTGGAGCTGAATCTGGTGGCAGAGGGATTCAAGCGCATCGGCACGCTGGGGCTGCTCATAGGCAACGGCACCGTGCGCGCCGGGACCGCGCTCTTCTGGGATGAGCCGGAAATGAACATCAACACCACCCACCTGCCCGTGCTGGTAAGCATCGTGCTGGGGCTCTGCCGAGCCGGGGTTCAGCTCATGCTTACCACACACAGCCTCTTCCTGCTGCGCGAGCTTGTTATCCAACTGGCAGAGAGCAACAACGAAAAGCTCAGTCGCCGATTTTTCGGCCTGCAACCACCGGGGAACAGCCACTGCGGCGTGCGCACCTCCACCGGCAATACGCTGGACGAGATAGAACACTTGGACAGCTTGGAAGCCGAGATGGAGCAGGCAGATCGTTACCTGAATATGAACTTCGAACCCACAGAGCCGGCCTAACGTGTTCCAAGCCGGTACCAGTTGTGTGGAGGGGCTGCACCGCTTCAATTTCGAGGCGGGGTACTATGTGTGCCGTTTCGAGTGCTCGCCCTTTTACTCCCACCACGCCCAGAACTTCTGCAACAGCTGCAAGGAGATGGACTTCGTGCTTTACCACCCGGGTAAGAAGGAGCTCTGGCTCATCGAGGTGAAGGACTACCGATTCAACGCCCGCCCCAAGGTGCGAGACTTGGTGGAAAAGCTCTGCCGCAAGGTGCGAGACTGCCTCTTCCTGCTGCGCACGGCGGCACTCTGTGCCCCGGAGGAAGAACCGGCAGAAGGCATCTCCCTGCGGGATATTGCACGCATGAGCTTGCAAGCCAAACATATACGAATAGCCTTCACCATCGAGCTGGCTCGCACCGGACTTTTCCCACCCAAGAGCCTGCTGGCTACCATAAAAGACCTGCTCTACCGCCAGATTCGCTTCATCGACCCGGATATGGTGTGCCTGCCCATCACGGAATCCGGTACGGATTCCCGCTGCCCTTGGACTATAACCCCTGCCGGCAACGAGCATTCCTCCCGCATACAAAAGCGTATCGAGGAGGCTCGCCTAGCCCGTGAAAAAGAGCAAAAGATAGCAGAAGAAAAGGCACGGGCGGCTGAAAAACGAGAGCGCAAGCGCCAAGCAAAAGCCCGCAAAAGCAGCCTCCCCCTCTGGAAACAACGAGCTGCAGAGCGCGAGGCCGGACAAACCGGCACCCATGCTGACAGAAAAAAACGCTCATAATCTCTCACCTTCATGAAAAAACCGACTATCTTTCTGCTGCTCCTCCTGCTCGTAGGCATCGCCACACCGTATATCGTGCACTATTGGCCCTTTGTCAGGCAGTATATCCCCACCCTCTGCTACACGCCACTCCCCGCCGAGCCGGACAACTTGGCAGCCATGGCTCGCCGCCAAATCGGAGTGACTCTGAAATACGACCCGTCCTACGTGTCTTTGGCCTATCCGGGCGGAGATGTGCCTATGGAGCGAGGCGTATGCACGGATGTGGTCGTCCGCGCCATGAGGCTCAAGGGCATAGACCTGCAAAAGCTGGTGCACGAGGACATGAGACGCAACTTCTCTGCCTACCCGAATAACTGGGGGCTCAAGCGCCCGGACAAAAACATAGACCACCGCCGCGTGCCCAACCTACAGGTGTATTTTAGCCGCCGTGGCTGGAGCCTGCCCGTAAGCGACAATGCCGCCGACTACAAACCTGGAGACATTGTAACCTGCCGTGTGAGCAGCGGACGGCCGCACATTATGGTAGTGAGCGACCGCGCAGATTCCGACGGCACTCCCATGGTCATCCACAACCTGGGCAACGGCACACGCGAGAATCCGCAGCTCTTCACCTTCCGGCTCACAGGACACTACCGCCCCATATACACCGAAACACACCAACCATGAAAACCACCCTCATCCTGCTGGCAGCTCTTGCCACCACAGCAACAGCCGACTCACGTCTGCCCGAACTCGCCCGCCGCCAAATTGGCGTAACGGTGCAGTACGATGGCTCCTACGAACGCCTCTCATACCCCGGTGGGGATGTGCCTATAGAGCGAGGTGTGTGCACGGATGTGGTCATCCGTGCCATGCGCCACCTCGGATTCGACCTCCAGAAAGAGGTGCACGAGGACATGAGACGCAACTTCTCTGCCTACCCGAAACGCTGGGGGCTCAAGCGCCCGGACAAAAACATAGACCACCGCCGCGTGCCCAACCTGCAAACATTCTTCAAGCGCAAGGGTTGGAGCCTGCCCGTAACCCAAGACACCGCCGACTACCACCCCGGCGACCTGGTAACCTGCACTGTAGCCGGCAGCCTGCCCCACATCATGATAGTAAGCGACCGCAAAAGCGAGGACGGCACTCCGCTCATCATCCACAACATCGGCGGCGGCACCGAAGAGGAGGACGCCCTCTTCATGTTCCCCCTCAACGGGCACTACCGCCCTGCGCTAAAGTAATTGCACGTGCGCAGCGCAAGGCCGTGCTTTGCGCCGAGCGTCTCAGAAGCGGAAATCCACCCCGGCAGAGACGTAGAACCCCGGCTTGTAGTGGTGGCTCTCGTAGGCGTCCTTATCCGCATTCCGCTCGCAATACTGGGCATGCGTGGCCACGGTGGAACCCACCGCCGCCGTAAAAATACGCTTTGTCTGCCCGGGGCGCGAAAAATCGTACTCCAAGCCGGCACCCACCACCAGCGAGCGCACACGCAGGAAACGTGCGCCGCGCGGGGTTTCCACCGCCCACATCCCCACACGTCCGCCCACAAAGGGGCCGAAGGATAAGCGCTCTGTGGCGTGGTACATGGCTCGCACCTCGTAGCCTTTCATATCCACGGTCCAGCGCTCATTGGGCTCCCACTCAAAGCGCAGCACAGGTAGTACCAAATACCGGGAAAAGCGCGGAGATGCAGCCAACCCCAGCGTATAGTTGAAGTTCTCGCTATATTTCACCGTGCAGAAACCGTACAGCAAAGCATCCGTGCCCTTGGAAAAAGTATCGGAATCCGCTGCCACCTCCGGCGCGATACCGTAGGTCCAGCGCGTATTGTGCTGCCCGGGGGTTATAAATGTGATGGGCAAAGAAAAATTGTACAGCAGATCATTCTCAGGGCGGAAGCTTCCGCCTCCATTCACAACATTCAG
>JAZNTO010000106.1:0-2062 GCA_045591805.1 Akkermansia sp.
AGAAAGGGCGCCACCTCATCATCTCCGGCGCCGGGCGAGAGGTTTTCCGCATTCTCAAGAAGAGCGGTGTACTGGACGTGCTGCAGGAAACCTGCAACCGCCGCGCAGGCGAGAGCAATATCTTCATCTTTGAGCCACGCAACCCCAATATCTCCACCCGCAAAGCTCTGATGCGGGCTCAAAAACTCCTCGGGACTCGCAACGCAGACATATCTATCTACACCACAGAACAGCACACCCAGGCTTGAGTATGAAGCCCGAGCACTACAAAGCATTCTCTCAGGCTCTGGTGGACTGGTTCTGCGAGCACGGGCGGGATTATCCATGGCGGCGCACCACAGACCCTTGGGCCATCTTGGTGAGCGAAGTCATGCTCCAGCAAACTACCATCGCCACCGTACTGGGGCGCTACGAGGCTTGGCTGGAGCAGTTTCCCGCTCCGGCGGCTCTGGCCGCGGCAGATGAGCAAACAGCCCTGCGCAGCTGGGAAGGTCTGGGCTACTACCGCCGAGTGCGCTCCCTGCGTGCTGCTGCCCTTGCCATCTGCGAGCAGCATGGCGGCAGCTTTCCTACCGACGAGAGCGCCATACGCGCCCTGCCCGGCATAGGGGACTATACCGTGGGCGCTCTGCTCAGCTTTGCCTACAACCGTCCCGCACCACTGGTGGATGCCAACGTGAGCCGCGTCTTTGCCCGTGTGTTCAACGACCGCACACCGGTGGACAGCCCGGCCGGGCGTAAGCACCACCGGCAGCTGGCGGCCCGGCTCGTGCACTCCACCAATCCTCGCGCCTACAACTCCGCCCTCATGGAGTTGGGGCAAACTCTCTGCACCACCGGCTCGCCCACATGCCTGCTGTGCCCCGTGCGCGAGTTTTGCACCGCCACTGCCCCCGAGACGCTCCCCGTAAAGCTACCGAAAAAGGAAATCACCATCCTTGAGCACTGGGATATATGGCATCTTAGCCCGCAGGGGCTGCTGCTGGAAAAGCAGGCAGACGGCCAACGCCACGAGGGCATGTACCGCCTCCCGCGCCGCGAGCCGGCTGAGCTTGCCAATCTTCCCCACCTCTGCGACCAGAAGTACAGTGTCACCCGCTACAAGGTAACCCGCCACCTCTACCGCGCGGACTCCGCCACGCCCCAAGCCGGAGAATGCTACATCCCCCTCGCAGACCTGCCCGCTACCCCCATGGCCAGCCCGGACCGTAAGCTCGTGACGCGCTTCTGCAATCCGCAGGGGGAGATGTGAGAATCGCCCGCTGTACGTATAATTTCGCCATAGCGCGTTTTTAGCCTTGCACTGTGGTGCAATAAGGTGTATCATAACCACGCGGGAGCGTCGGCTCCCGGAATCTCTTCCCGATTTTTCTAACCAAAAACAACAACGAATATGGCTAAACTCACAGTACGTGACCTCGACGTTGCCGGTAAGGAAGTCCTCATGCGTGTGGACTTCAACGTTCCCATGAAGGATGGTGCCATCACCAACGATGCCCGCATCGTGGCTGCTCTGCCCACCATCAAGTACCTCCTGGAGAAGGGTGCCCGCTTGGTGCTCTGCTCCCACCTGGGTCGCCCCGAAGGTACCGGCTACCAGGCTGAGTTCTCCCTGAAGGCTGCTGCCGAATGCCTGTCCGGCCACCTGGGCAAGCCGGTTGTGTTCGTGCCGGAGACCATCGGCGAGGCCGCCACCGCTGCCCGTGCTGCTCTGAAGGACGGCGATGTGATGCTGCTGGACAACGTGCGCTTCGACAAGAAGGAGAAGAAGAACGACCCCGAGTTTGCCAAGGCTCTGCTGGGCAATGCCACACTGTATGTGGACGACGCTTTCGGCTCCGCACACCGCGCCCTCGCCTCCACTGAGGGCGTGACTCACTATGCAGAGAAGTCCGCCATGGGCTTCCTCATCGAGCGCGAGCTCGAGTACCTCGAGGGCAAGCTCAGCGCCCCCGAGCAGCCCTTCGTGGTCATCATGGGCGGTGCCAAGGTTTCCGATAAGATTCAGGTACTCTCCAAGCTCATGGAGAAGAGCAGACCTTCATCAGCGGCGGTGCCATGG
>JAZNTO010000107.1:0-17386 GCA_045591805.1 Akkermansia sp.
TCGGCGGCATCCTGTGGCTGGCTTACACCATGATGCTGCGCGGCGAGTGGTTCCACATCTCCACTGCCCTCGCCACTTGGCTCGCCCTCGCGCTCCTCCTCAACTTCCTGCGCCCCACGGAAATTCGCTCCCGCCGCAGAAGATAATCACCCCACCGCCACCTCTCCCCCCCCCCACCCCGACCTACTACCTACTTACGGTTTCGAAAACCGTAAGTCAAGCGCATTTGCGATTTTGATACAAAAGATTTTTCGTTCCGCTGTTTCCTTGTAAAAAGCGCGAGTTGTATATTTTTCAACAAGCTTGTATATAATCGATTACGTATAATCACCTACGGTTCACAGAAATGCGCGTATCCGAGAGCAATTAAGCGATGGTTCGGTGCTATACTTCATTTCTTGTAACAAACAGGATATCGAGGAGTTTCGCTCTACCACAGGACTATCTTGCGAACACGTCGGCAAGTTCAGAATTGGTGCAAGTACTGATCTTTATCGAATAAGCAAATAGCGGAAAGTTTGCTATCCGATAGGGTGGTGTATTTTTCCCTCCCTTATCGCAGGAGGGCGTAAGCGAGGATATTGGCGTTAATTTCCAGAGCATTTCCCAGTTCGCTGCCCCCGCAGCAGCAGCAGTTGCGCGAGTTGGCGCTGTCGTTCAGCCCGTCTGCGGAGTAGATGATGACGAGCTTGCCATTGTGGCTCACGCCCTCCAAGCGACCTGCAGTGGGTTGCTTGCCGGCTTTTAGGGCTGTGATATGAAAGACAGTGGAAAAGACAGGGTGGGTCATGGGGATGGGTTGCAGGGAGCCTGCGCCGAACACGGTTTGCATCTCGCGGCGGAAGGCGCGGTTCCATTCATCGCTGGAGCAGCCGGCCGAGGCCAGCAGGAAGCCGCCGCCCTCCACATATTTTTTCAGATTCTCGCGCTCCTTGGGAGTGAGGGAGAAATTGCCCTCCCCGGTCATCACCACAAAAGGGAAGCGGAACAGCTCGTCGTTATCCATGCGCACGGCTCGGAAGCGGCGGGATGTGTTGATACCGGTACGCTGCTGGACGGTGCTGAGGAACTCATCGCTAAAGCAGCGGGAGGTCTTGGTGCCGGCGTAGATGAGATTGCCACACTGCACGGCGCCTTCTTTTGCAAAAAGAGGCATCGTGCACACGAAGAGGATAAAAAGCAGTATCTTTTTCATAATCAATACGAGAAGTAAGAACGAACGGCATCACGATAGCCTGCGGGCACATACTCCGGCACCGCATCCGGATACGCCACCGAGCCCGGCGAGGGTGTGCCGATAGCACGCCGCTGCGAGCCATGCGGCTGTAGCGGGCTTTGCTGCGGGGCATTACCGGCAGCCGGCCCTTGCCCCCGGCCGGCCTTACGCGCCATGCGGGAGCGGGTCGGCCCCATGAGCTTGCCACCATGCGCATTCGGCGAGGGAGCGCTGCCATTTCCACTGCCCATGCCATGCCCGGGGGACTTGCCCGTTCTGCGGCCGGACATCGCATCCAGCAGCTGTTGCAAGGTATTGCGGGCGGCATCGCACATGCCGTTGCGGCACTGGTTGGCAGCGTTGTTGCAGCTACCCTGCGAACACTCGTTCTGCAGAAGCTTCTGCATACCCGCCAAAGCTTTGGAGGCATAGGAGTGGGCATCGGCCGGGTGGTGAGCAGATGCCTCTGCCACGGCCTGATCCATGAGTCCTTCCACACCCTCCTGCTCGCAGGCATGACGCATGGCAAAAATCTGCCGGTACATGGGAGCCAGACTCTCATGCTGTCCCAGCTCTGCCAGCAGTCCGCTGAGCGACTCCTCCCAGTCGGCATATTCCTGCATCAGCGCCGCCTGATCCGCGCCGAGTCCCTCCAGCCGCCCGGGTTCGGAGGTGGAGGCGGCGCCGAACTCATCCATAAAGCGGCGGAAAAGAGTCACCATCTGCTCCTGTTGTTGCACCAGCTGCATGAACTTCTGCTGAGCCTCCGCGGCACGCGCCAACAGAGCGACCTCTCGCGCCTGCCCGGCCTGCTCCGCCAGCTCACCGCTCACAGCACCCAGACGCTGCAGCAGCTGCGGCATAACAGCAGCTCCGCCGGAGGACAGTTCCTGCAAATTCTGCTCCAGCATCTGCACAAGGCGAGCAGAAAGCTCCGAGAGCGCACCATCCATATCGAAAGCCGGGAAATCCGCCGCAAAAGTACGCGCCGGAGCGAGTGCTGCCTCCATGGCCTGCCTTGCGGCGGCGGCATCCCCACTTTGCAGAGCACGTGCGGCGGCGGCCAAAGCCTCTTCCAGCTCCTCGTAGCGAGCCAAAAACTCCTCGTAGCTGAGCTCCAAGCGCAGAATTTCCGCATACTCGGCTTCAGAAATAACGCTCACAGTCGTGGTGGGCGAGGATACGATGTTGAAACGGAAGGGATTATCGTCCCCCACCTCGGCACGTAGCTCCAGCTTATCCCCCGGGCGTAACCCCAGAGCAGCAGTATCGTAGCGGTGGGTGAAGGTCTGCGCGCGGGGCTTATCTCCCGGCACGGCGGTGCCGTGCTGGCGGTAAGGAGCCAGTGCCTTGTACAGGGTGAAGCGCGTCAGGCCGTAGTCGTCCTCCGCCTCCACTTCCACCTCCAGCGGATGTCCTGCCACAAGGTAGGCGCCGGCCTCCGGCTTGGAAATCACCACAGTGGGCGGGGTATCCGGCAGCACGGCAAGGCGTGTTTGCACGGGGGCATCCGCCTCTCGCCCGGCGGCATCCACCACCTGCATGGAGAGCGTACCGGGCTTGCGCACCGGCAGACTCAGCCGCAGCTCGCGCCCGGCAACCGTGCCGACAATGCGCTGCGGCTTTTCCTCCCCCGCCGGGGTAAAGAGTCCGTAGCCCTGTGCAATATCCGAGCTACAAGTCAGGCAGAAGTTCACCGTGCCGCCATCCGGCACCAGCACCTCACTGCCCCCTAGGGTCACGGCTCGCTCCGCCTCGCCGGTGTAGGGAAGCGGTACGATAGTGGCACGCCCGGACAGAATACGCGGGCTATAGTTCACCTGCACGGGCACGAAGCGACTGCGAGCCCGACCATCTGCCGTGGCAAAAGCCACTTCGCAAGGGCTTGTCACCTTCTCCAGCACACGCACGCGCCGCCCATCCTGCGCCAGAAAGGTAGGCAGCACCTGCACCGGCATACCCTCCGCACGCAGCAGCAGATTCACCTCCTCCGGAGCGGGGCCGCCCTCGATACGGCAGGACAAGGGCAAATCCTCCCCGAAATGCACCCGGGGCTGCGCCGGAGTCAGAACAAAACGATACGGGGAATACGGCGGCACATCCTCCTGCGGTTGCAGCAGGCGCGCAGCCAAGGTGCAGAACGCTGCGGGGGCCGCGCTATACAAGCCTATGAAAGTAGCACACACCAGCGCCGGAATGAGCAATGCGAAGAACCAGCGCCGCAAAGCGGGGGAGTGACTGCGCGCACAGCGCCCCGCCTCTGCCGCCTGTGCCCGCGCCTGCTCTGCCAGCCAGCCCGCAAGAGAAGGCTCCTTAGCCGGGGGCAAATGCAGTGCACAACTCACCGTGCGGCGCGGGTCCGCATTCAGCGCATCCAGCTCGGCAGGCAGCCGACTTGCTACCCGACACGCACGCCACAACACAGGCAGCAGCAGCACGGCAGCCACCACTAGGCAGCCACGCAGCAAGGCCTCGCGCGCAGAGGATTCCAACACAAAGCCCCAATCCGCCAGCGCTGCCAGCACAGCCAGCACACTGAGCGCCGCCACCCAATACCCCAACCCGCATGCCAGCTGTGCCGTAAAGCATGCCAGCCGCACTTTCCGCAGTTCTGTATGAAATTTTCTCACAGCAAGCCCTTTCTTCTGCGTATGAACCAAAGCAGCCCCAGACACGCCACCATGGCGGCCAGCACCTGCCACTCCGCCCAAAGCGGGCAGAACACATCCTCTGTGCTGCGCACACCCTCGGGCATGGCAAAGACAGAGGCCAGCATCTCATCCGAAATCTCCGGCGGCAGCACAAGACCTCCCGTAGCCTCTGCCACGCGTGCGGGCAGCTCGGCATCGGCATTCAGGTTGTCCCGCTCTGTGGGAAGCGCCCGCACGCTCACGCGGCACTCCGGAGCCGGAGTGCCAGCAGCCACAGCTCGCAGCAGGTATTCCCCGGGCGGCAGGGGCGAGAAAGCACAGCCCCAACGGGGTATAGAATCGGATGCCTGCAATACTGCGGCCTGCTCCGCCACCACACTACCGGTCGCCAGATTCATGGCCTGCACCTGCACCGCCTCCGGTCTCCCCATGCCGCGCCAGCCCAGCATGCAGCTAAAGCCCTCCCCCTCCTGCACGCTCGCACGGTCGGGATGCAGAGAGAGGTCGTAGCCGGGCATAAACTCGGCAGCAGTCTGAACCCAAGGCAGGAAATGGCGCCAGAACTCGCGGTACATATTGCCGTGCTCGCGGGCATCCGGGTAGAAATCCCACTTCCAGAGCCCCTCGCCGTTGATACAAGCCACGGTTCCGAGCCCCACTCGCATAGTGGCCAGCATGGGTGTGTTGCCGCCTTCGGTCACGGCGAGCACCCGCGTACCGGGGCGATTCTCCTGCACCGCCCACACGTCGTCCAGCGTTGGCAGAGAGCCCCACACCTCGTGCTGAGCTCCGGGCAGAAAACGCCCGAACAAGCCGGCGGTTACACCCTCCGGTGCCGGAGCAAGACGACTCTCTACGGCTTCCGGATTGGCCCCCCATACGAAAGGTTCCAGCGCCTCCATGCCCTCCAGACGCCCGCCATAGCAACGCCCGCGAGCCAGCACAAGAATACCGCCCTGCTCGCTCACCCAAGAGCGCAGCGCACGCACGGAAGCGGCATCCAACATGCGCTCCATGCCCTTGCCCAGCACCACGATATCATAGCCGGAGAGTTGCTCGCGCGTAGTGGGCAGCTCCGGGGTTTCGGAGGGCATGGCGTCATCATCCCCGGAGTTGATGTGGTAGTAGCGTTTCTCGCTGAGGCGGTGGACGGAGCGCACATCGAACACAGGCTGCTCGCGCAGGTACTGCGCGAGGAACTTGCTGTCCCAGTAGGGAGCGCCCTCTGCCAGAAATACGCGGATGCGGGAGCTGACAGCACGCACGGTGATGCGGGCGGAGTTGTTGTCCGTGCGGCTCTCCCCCTGCTGCGGGTTGACACGCACCACATACTCCCCGGCTTGGGCCTCCAGCGGGAAATGCAGCTCCTGCACGCGACCATCCACAGTATTGAGACTTTTCTGCTGCAAGACTTTACCTGCAGAATCCAGCAGCTCCACCTGCAGCTGGCGCTCGCCCATGCGGGTGCAACACACCTGCGCCGTGAGCTGCGTGTCTGCACCGGGATAAGTTGGCACAAAGGGATGAGGGGTAGACACGGCTATGTCAGCCTCCTGCCAAGTAGAGCCCAGCGGCACGGTATGCACGGGGCAACCTGCTGCCCCGGCTCGGGAAATAAGCTGTTGCAGGGCGCGGGGCTGCGTATCGCGCCCATCCGTCACCAGCACAGCACCGGCCACTGTGCGCCCGCTGCGCCGCAAGGTTTCTATGCTACCGGCCAGAGAGGCCAGCACGGCAGAAGTCTTCCCCACGGCGGGTTGCGCCGCCAGCTCCTCGGCTGTGTTCTGCGTATGGGCAGAGGCCGCCAAGGCAACCCAGCGCACATCCCGCTGCGGAAACTCCGCCAGACGCTCCACCACACGGGACGCCACGGCGGCACGCGGCTCGGCCTGCGGGTCATCCTGCACCGGGGCGGCCATGGAGGCAGAAACATCCACCCCCACTACCCACACAGGCGCGTGCGGCGAGGGCTGCTGCACCACATGCCCGGGATTCAGCAGCAAAGCCAGCCCGCCTCCGGCAGCAAGAATCCCCAGCAACACACATACCACACGCAGCCACAGCGACAAGCCGCGGCACGCCACGGCACAGAGCCACCCCACGGTGCAGAGCACAAGCAGCGCCAGCGGCACCAATACAGGCAGGGGAAGTATGGGTTGTAAAATCATGATTCAGCCACTTGTTTCCCGCCCTTGCTCGGGCGGCAGATGATGAGTTCCAGTATGAAAAACAGCAGAGCAAGCCCCAGCAACCAAGGCCACAAGGCAACCCGCGCCGCAGATGCGGCATAGGCGGCGGCATCCTGCGCACTAAGCATTTTCCCGGCAGCAGCCGGCGTGTACGATGTAAGTTCCGATTCCGCCACCGGGAAGTTCACAGCCACCGTGCGCAGCTCCTTATCCCCTACCAACCAGCGGTATACACCGGGCATGGCAGGCAACTCACAGCGCGCCACGCCCCCGCGAATCTCCACCGGCAGCTCCGCTCCGGAGGCATCTGCCAGACGCAGCTCGGAGGCGGACACCCCGACGGGGGACACCATTTGCAGATAATCCTGTCCGGCTACAGGCTCCGCCTCCTCTGCACGACCTCGCGCATGCAACAACTGCTCGGCCAGCATGGGCAGGAAAAGAGGTGAGAAGCCCTGGCGGCTGTAGCGAGCTGTTACCGGCATGTTCCAAATGAGCAGCTGCCCCTGCCCCATGGGGCGCCGCACCAGCGCCGGCACGGCGGCTGCCCCCGCAGCTGCGGGATATTGCAGGAGAACTTTGCCCCCCTGTGCCACTCGGGCGGCATCCGCCCCAAGGCGGCGGTATATCCCCTCCTGAGCCAATGCGCCCAAGGATTCGGGCGAGAAAATACCAAAAGAGGCATCATCCTGCGCCGCCACCTCTGTGTACCAAGCTTCACCATCTGTGCGGGTCTCACCGCGCAGGGTGCCATCCTTCCCCGTGAGCAGCGGCAGCAGCGCCGTATCCTGCTCCAAATCGGGCACGATAAGCACCGTTTCCCCGGCATCCAGACGTTGGCGTATAGCCGGCACATCTGCTGCCACCGGTGCATGCCACACCAGAAAATCCGCCGGTGTCTCCGGCAAGGACGGCAGATACAGAGTACGCAGGAACGGTACATTCTCCAGCGCACGCAGCATAAAGCCCGAGTGCGAGCGATCGGCGGCTATGAGCACACAGTCCAGCTTTTCTGCCACGCGCACCACGAGGTGGCGCGTGTTGTCACCGGGGTAGGCATCCGCCTCGGTCTGCACAGTGAGCAGCCAGTCTCCGCCTGTCTGCGGTGCCGTAAGCTCGAAATGCACGCTAGTCTGCCCGCCGCGCGGCAACTCGCAGGGCTGGGACAAACGCAGGTTGCCGGCTGCCAGCGTTACGCTAAGCGGCACAGAGCCCTCCGCGGCAGAGAGGCCGTTGCGGTGCTGCAGATTCACCGTGAGCGTGACCTTCTGTCCGGGCAGCGGGCGGGCGGGAGTCAGGTACATGGAAGGCAGCGAGGTGTTCTCCAACGCGGCGGCCTGTGCCGTATTCACGCAGCAAAAGTTTTCCATGTCCGCCAGTTGCTCGACGGCGCGGCGCATAGTGGAAGTCTGAAAGTCCGAGATTAGCATCAGAGTTCCCTCCACTCCCTCCGGCAGGTTCTCGAGTTGTCGCCGCGCTGCGGCCAAAGCCTCCTCCACACCGGCTGAGGCTGCGGGCACACTCTGCGTGCGCGCCAGCTCCCGCAGTATCAGCGGACGAGCGCTCTCCGGCTTGTCGAAGAGAAAATGCGGGTAGCCCGCCAGAGTCACCAGATTCGCGGTGTCGGCCGGTGCGAGATTTCGCACGGCGGCCTGAGCCGCCTCCAGCGCACGGTTCATGCGTACCTGCTGTCCATCTGCCGCGCCCATGGAGGCAGTGTTGTCCAACACCAGCACCAGAGCACGCCCCCCCGCACCATCTCCACTGCCGCCCAAGTGCGGCAGCAGGAATGCGGCTGCCACGCAAGCGCAGAGCAATGTACGCAGCACCAGCAGCAGCCAATCTTTGGGGCGGGCACGGCGTGTCTGCAAGCGCACCAGCTCCTGCAGCAGCTGCACAGAACTGAAGCGCCGCTCTCGGGGGCGGGTGCGCGCCACCAAGTGCACCAGCAGGGGCACAAGCGCAGCGGCAAGCAGCCACCAGGCAGGGTTATCGAAGCTTATATTCATCCGGACAGTGCATCAAAGAGGGGGTAAAAGGATTCATCCGTTGTAGCGGTGAGATACAGCATACCGCGGGATGCCGCCAAGGCATGCAAGTGGCGGCGCATAGCACGCATGGCTTCCGCGTACGCACGGCGCAACTCATCCGGGTTGCAGGTCACCCGCTCCCCGGTTTCCATGTCCACAAAGCGGGAGAGCCCCTGCCCGCCCAGACTCAGCTCCCCGCGGTCCAGCACCTGCACCAGCACAACCTTGCAGCCGCGGTGCAGATACGGATTGAGCGCTGCCAGCAGAGACGCCGGCTCGCACAGAAAATCGCTCACTATCACCAATGTCGCAGGACGCTGTACAAAGCCGCGCGCACGCTCCAGCGCCTGCGGCAAGTCGGTCTTGCGCCCGGGAGAATTGGTCTCCAGCAAATGCAGGCATTGGTTCAGATGCGCTGTGGTGGAGCCGGGCGGCAGATAGTGGCGCACACCTTCATCGAACAAATTGAGCGACACGCGGTCATTTCCCCGCACCACCAGCCAAGCCACGCAAGCGGCAAAGTGCGAGGCATATTCCAGCTTGGACACAGCCCCCAGCTCCCGGTACCCCATAGAGGCAGAGCTGTCCACAAACAAGTGGCACTCCAAGTGTGTCTCGTGCTCAAATGTTTTGAGCTGCAACCTATCCGTGCGCGCAAAGACACGCCAGTCTATAAGGCGTGGGTCATCCCCGGGAGAGTAGGCACGATACTCCAGGAAATCGCTGCTGCTACCGCGCCCCTTTGCCCTGTGGTGCCCGCTCAGCCAGCCCTCGGCCATCATCCGCACGGCGAAGCGGTAGTTCGCCAAGCGGGTCATGTCCTCAGGTCGTAGTATGGAGGGAGCCGTTTCCATAAGGAGCAGCACGCAGGATTTTGCTTACATGAGGCTATCAATCACGCTCTCCATGCTCACGCCCTCGCCGGTGGCGGCATAGTTCGGCATAAGACGGTGGCGCAGCACGGGGTGCAGCACGGCCTTCACTTCCTCGGGGCTTACACTCACACGCCCACGCAACAAAGCCATGGCGCGAGCGGCGGCCAGCAGACACTGTCCTGCACGCGGGCCTGCACCACAAGCCACATACTTCTTCACCATATCGGGAGCCTGCGGATTCTCCGGGCGCGTACTCTGCACCAGACGCACGATAAGGCTGTACACATCCTCCGGCACCGGCACCTCGGCCACGGCGCGCTGCATCTCCTGCACCCTGTCGGCATCCAGCAGTGCCTTTGCCTCCGGCATATTCACCCCGGCAGTGCGGCGCAGTATTTCCTCCTCCTCCGCCGGAGTGGGATAGCCGATGTTTATCTGGAAGAAGAAGCGGTCCAGCTGTGCCTCGGGCAGAGGGTAAGTTCCCTCGTGTTCCACGGGGTTCTGCGTGGCATATACGATAAAGGGCTCGGTAAGGCTACGCGTAGTGCCGGTCACCGTCACCTGCTTCTCCTGCATGGCCTCCAGCAAAGCGGCCTGTGTCTTGGGCGGCGTGCGGTTTATTTCGTCTGCCAGCAGCAGGTTGGTGAACACAGGACCGGGTACAAACTCGAAATGCCGCGCCCCTTCTGCGCTCCCCTGCAGGATTTCGCTGCCCACTATGTCCGTAGGCATCAAATCCGGCGTGAACTGTATGCGGCGGAAATTCAGCCCCAACACCTGCCCCAAGGTAGATACCAGCAGGGTCTTGGCCAATCCCGGCACACCCACCAGCAGGCAATGCCCCCGGCACAGCAACGCTGCCAGCATCTGCTCCACTACAGCTTCCTGCCCGACGATTACGCGGGCAATCTCGGTTCGTATATCCTGCACAGCGCCTTGCAGCGACTTCCAGGCTTCTTCGGGTGATGGTTTCATAGTATTCCGTTCGGGGGTAAACTTACGCTCCCTTTCATTCTACCAGCTAGAGACACTGAGTCAAGCAGGAAATGGCGCACCCACGGTACTTTTTTCCATAATACCGCTTCACTCTCCCTACACGCCACTCAAAATTGATGAAAAATTGAAAAAAATGCACTTTTTCTCAAAATTCGCTTGACTTAGCCCCCCGAACATGATAACATCGCGGCGCACCCCGTAAGGGATGCTTAAATAAAGAAATCGCGGGATAGAGCAGCTCGGTAGCTCGTCAGGCTCATAACCTGAAGGTCATAGGTTCAAATCCTATTCCCGCAACTCAAAAAAACTCAGTTCTTCGGAACTGAGTTTTTTTGTGCACATTAGTCCGCCATAGCAAAACCGGGGAACGCCCAATTTTTTTCGCGTTACACGATTTTTCCCGTATTAGTATATACAGAAAGCCATGAAAAGCCCCATGCTCACCACCATACTTAGCGCGTTGGCACTCGGCTGCCATCCTACAGAGGCTCAAGCGCCATACGAGGCCGACCCGCAGATTTCGGCTCCGGCACAGGTGCAAAGCGATGCCTTTGCGCTCGACATGTTCCGCGAGCTTATCAAAGAACAAAGAGGCAATGTGATATTCTCCCCAGCTTGTCTGGAGGGCACCCTGCAGCTATTGAGGCAGGGTGCGCGCGGCGAAAGCGCGGCCGAACTGGCCGCCCTGCCTCTAGGCAAGGAGGGTGTACCGACAGCCATGCAGCCGACACAGGCCAATGCCATCTTTATTGGCGAGGCGTTCCGCCTGAAGCCCGGAATCCGCACCGATGCCGTGGTACAAGCACCGCTGATGACGAATCCGGAAAAGGCAGCAGCGCAAATCAACAACTGGGCAGCGGAAAATACTCGAGATATGATACCCTCTATCATCACCCCCGAGACACTGAAAGAAGGAGCCCCCACACGCATGGTCGCAGCCAATGCTGTGGCACTAGAGGAAAAATGGCTGCGCCCCTTCATGCCGGAAGCGACAAAGACGGCTCACCCCTTCACCTGCGCAGATGGTCGCAAAAGCAGCGTGCCCATGATGTACCGCACGGCAAACTTTCGCTACGCAGCCGGAAACGACTGGCGGGCTGTAGCTCTGTTCTACCGCACAGATGGGCGCCGGGGCGAGCCGGGGTGTTTCCTGGCCATTCTGCCCAAGGGGGATGCCCGAGCCTTTGCCGCCGGTCTCACGGCAAGGAAGTTCAGCAGCATTCGCCGCGCTCTGGCTGTCACCAAGCCGCGGGAAATCACCATAGGTCTGCCTAGGTTCGAGCAGTGCACCCCGGCATTCCCCCTCGACTCTGCCCTGCAAGCCTGCGGGTTGCGCCATATTTTCTCGGATGCAGCAGACCTGAGCGGCTTTGCGGATGAGAAACTTCGCTTGGGGAAGGTATTGCAGCGATGTTATGTGAAGGCAGATGAGCAAGGCGTGCGAGCCGCCGCTGCTACCATAGCCGTAGTTCAGAAGCAGAGTCTCGACCTCACTGCGCCGCCCCTCATCTTGGATCGGCCCTTTGTATGGTGCATCACCGATCTCACCACCCCCGCCGCACCATACTTCCTGGGGCTCTTTGAACATCCATGAGTAGATTAGCTACCATATTCGTACTGTTTCAAATAGCAATGTACATACCTGGGATTTAGCCATACAGGAAGCGCCGCATGAGCTTATCTTCGACCGCCCGTTCATCTGACTCATCACGGAATTAACCGGCCCTGCCACCCCGGATTGATGGCAAAACGGAATTGTCGCGCTTCATTTTTACATAGCCGAAATGGGGAACGCATAGCTGCCTTTTCCTAATGGCAGAAAATCCACCGCTGTACACAATACAACGCCGGGCTGTATTTCGCTCTTTCCGGCCGGAATAGCTCCCACACCTTTCAAATCCGAAAGCTTAGGGCTGCTGCCACGCTTCACTTCCAAGGGATAGAGACAACCATCTTTTTCTATCAGAAAATCGACTTCCGCGCCGTTGCTATCCCTAAAATAGCTCAAACGCGGAGAAATCCCGCGGTTTGTAAAGCTACGGCATAGCTGCCCATACACCCAAGTTTCCAGAATAGCTCCGGTTTGGGCTCCATTCATCAAGGTATCAGGGCTACTCCAGCCTCCCATCCAAGCACAAAACCCTGTATCCATGAAATACAACTTCGGACTCTTTGCGAGTCGCTTGCTTGTGTTGACGTAATAAGGGGGTAGCAGATTGATGATTCCGGAGGTCTCCAAAATCGAAATCCAGCGTTTGGCCGTGTTGACCGAAACATCCGCATCTCGAGCTATATCGCTGTAAACCAATTGCTGCCCGGTACGCGCAGCGGCAGATTTCATCAGCGCAACAAATGCCCCTCGATCGCCCACCTGCTGCAGAGCCTGCACATCGCGCTCCAAATAAGTTTGAAGGTAGGCACTAAAATAGTGCTCCGGGTGGACCGAAGAGTCACATACCACAGCCGGGTACCCCCCTTGCCAGATTCTCTTATACAGCTCTGATATTGAACAACACTCGCAGCTATCAACAAGCTCCCGCATAGCCGACGCCTCGCAACAAAAGGGTTGTGCATCCTGTGCTCGCCCCGTGACCTCAGCCTGTGAAAAGCTGTACATATCCAGTATCCCTATCCGCCCTGCCAAGCTTTCGCTTACACCCTGCATCAGGTGAAAGCGCTGCGCCCCCGTCAGCCAGTACATCCCCTTGCGCCGAGGCTCGGCATCTACACGTAACTTTATGGCACGCAAAAGCTCCGGTGCATATTGTATCTCGTCTATGCAAAGAGGCGGTTCGTATTGCTCCAGAAAACCAATGGCGTCCGTCTTTGCATGCTCAGCCAATCGATAATCGTCTAGGGTGATATATCTCATACCGGGCGGCAACATGCTTTGCAGCAAGGTTGATTTCCCCACTTGGCGAGCTCCTGTTACAAGTACACAGGGGAAAATGCGGCTCAGCTCTGTAACAACTGCCGCTATACTTCGTGGATATATCGATGAATCTTTCATGCAATTTTGCAATATTATGGCAAAATTACATAATTTTCCGCAATATATTGGGCGAAAAAGGTGCTACGCGTCTGCAAAGGAAATGTAACAAGGGTGCGGCAGGATTGCACGCAAGCCTTGGCTCAGGGGAGAACTTCCTCGGAATCGAGGTAATCCTGTCCGTGTATCAACTCGGCAAGGATGGGAAGACCGCTCAGCTCGGCGATAATGCGGCTGTTCGTGACGGAAGCAGTGCTCCACTCCTCGCCGATGTGGTTGAGCACCACACCGATACAAGAGAGCCCCCGTTCACGAATGGCACGCAGGGAGAGCTGCACCAGAGAGGCAGCTCCCGGGCGATTGTTCACCACCAAAATGACAGGAAGTCCCAGCGCGGCAGCAAAATCCGCCGTGCTATAGCCGGGAGCCAGCGGAGTTTCCCACCCGCCACAGGCTTCTACCAGCACCATGTTGTGCTCTGCCGCCAGAGCCAGATACCCCTGCACCAGCTCCTCCGGCTGAATTTCCCTGCGCTCCAGCTCTGCCGCCATGATAGGCTCCGCTTGGGTGCGCAGATACACAGGGTTAATACGCTCTAGGCTATATGCGGGCAGCTGCACGGCCGCGCGCATATCCCGCGCCTCTGTGCGCTCCCCACAAGCCACCGGTTTGTAGCCCATGGCATCAATGCCGCGGGCTCTCAAATCCCGCAGCAGAGCGCAGGCCACAAAAGTTTTGCCCACCCCGTTATCCGTACCGGCTATAAAATAATTCTGCATAGGTGTTTACTCCGGTATTGAGAGGCGTATCTCGTCCAGTCCCCATTCATCGCTACCATCGACATAGCGCATCTCAACCCAAAGCCACACCAGCACAGCTATGGCGAGGCAGATGAGTTTTGGCTTCCAATTGCGCGTAAGTCGGGAGCTAAGGCTGCGCTGCTCAGGATTTAACAGTTGTCGTATTTTGCTCAGCAGGGACATGGCTGTATATGAGTTCAGTTAAACGGGAGGCCAGCATCTGCACGGAGACATCGCGCTGCACCAAATTACCTACCACGAGGGATACAGAGCCGGTCTCCTCCGAGACGATGATAACCACGGCATCCGATGTCTCGGCCAGGCCGATTCCTGCGCGGTGCCGCAGCCCCAATGAGCGATCCTTGAGCTCACGGTTGGACACCGGCAGAATGCAGGCAGCCGCGACAACACGTTCGTTGTTGATGATGAGAGCGCCATCGTGCAGCATGGTCTTGGGCATGAAGATAGTGCCGATAAGCTCGCGGCTGCAAACGGCATCTAACTCTGTGCCGGTTTTCACAAATTCGGAGAGTTTGTTGTTGCGGCAAATGGCAATGAGCGCACCATAACGCTTGCTGACCAGAAAAGAGACAGACTCGCAGATGCAAGTCACAAAATCTGCATTCTGCTCCCGGCGCCAGAGAGAGCCGAAAAGACGATGTGCCCCCAACCTAGCCAGTCCGGAACGCAGCTCAGGCTGGAAGAGAATTAAAAGAATAATAAGCAGAGTTCCCGGCCCGAGGAAAGAACCGGCTATCTGCTGAAGAACGGCGGCGTGTGTCAGCTCGAGCAGAACACCGCCCAGCACCACGATAAGCACCAGACCACCCAATATGGCAGCGGCTCGAGAATCCTTAAACGCACGGTATATCTGGTAGATAACAACCCAGATAACCAGTATCTCGAACACAGCTCTCAGTATGTATGGTACATCCATGGCAGAAATAATACTCCTTTTTGCGACTCATTGCAAGCACAAACACAGGCGATCACTGTGCCGGTTTTCGCCCGGCGTATGGCTGAGCTTTCTCCGAGCAAAGATCTAATTCGGGCTTGTAGTAGGGGGTGGAGATGCCGAATAATCCCAGCAAGGTATGGAAGATATGCTCGTGCCCTACAGTCATACCGGCATGCTCCCGCAGCTTGGCAAGGGAAGCCGCTATGTGCGGGTGCAGAAGCTCCACACCCGGTGAGCTCAGCACAAACATGGCCACACGGCTGCCGCTCGTGTCCAAGTAGTGCACATTGCCCTCGCCCAGAGCCGCACGCCCCCACATACCATCATGCCCCAGATACTCGCCGTGGTCGCTCACGTACACGTATACGAAGGGGCGCCCCTGCAGCTCGTGGCAAACGCGGCGCACAAACTCATCCGTATAGTGTACGGTGTTATCGTATGCGTTGTTCACGCCCTCAGCCTGCGCGGCGGGGTTCTCGAAGTGGTGCACGGAGGGAGTGAAAGGCGGTTTTTCCTTGTCGTAGTGCTCAAAGGGAGTATGGCTTCCTTCGTTGTTGATGAAAAACACCAGATTCTCCCCGCGCCCGGCGCTGCGCAGCACCTCAGACATCTGCGGCACAGAGGTCCACGGGCTGCCCGGCGCATTGAAGCGCGCCTCCGAGCAGCGCGTCAGCAGACGCACCACGCGGTCGTATTTGAGCTGCTGAGCGGCCAACCTGCCAAAGAAAGAATACACCTTGAACCCATTTGCTTTGAAAAGCTCCAGCACCGAGCCGGTGGTGGGCTGCATCTGCGGCTCCTTGCTGTAGATATTCCGCCGGGCGTCGGTCAGGATGGCAATCTGTGCCTGGCAGGTATCGAAGGCGGCGGATATGCAATCCGTGTAGCTGATGATACCCGGCTGGCGGCGCAGCCAAGGTGTGGTATCGCGCTCGTAGCCATTCAGACTCATGCGGTCTGCACGCACACTTTCGCCCACATGCAACACGAGCACCACACCTTCTCCGCCTTTTAGGGTGGAGATACTGCTGTTTTTTTGCGTGGGGGAGCTCAGCCCCTCCACACAGGCTACAGTAGCTTGGTTGTGATAAAAGGCTTCGTATACCGCCGAGCCCAAATCTTCTGCCGGGAATACAGGCCACCAAGTATCGCGTACGCGTCTATCCTCCGGCGCGGCAGAGGCTAATATAGCGGAGCAAAAGCAGAAAAGAAGCCCGGCATTCAGCAAGGGCGCAAAACGTTGGCGCCGCAGCAGAAGCACCTGCGCAGTGCCCAGCAGAAGCACAGCGAGCACCACACCAATGAGCATCAGCAGGTTATTGCCGGTTATATAGGTTGCCAGTTCATCCGTAGATGCCTCCATTGTCTCCGCCAGCACTAAGGAGTTGATGCGCGTGCGGTACTGCTCGTACGCAGCAAACTGCACAATCTGGAAGAAAAGAAACGGCAGCCACAGCACCAGCGAACCATAGCGCAGCAATGCCCACAGTAGGCAGAGCATCCCCGCCGCCAAAAACATGGAAACCGGCATCAGCAGCCCCCCGTAGCGGAAAGCATCTATGTTGCACAGGGAGTACAGCGGAGCCAGCACAGCCAGACCCCACAGAACCCATACCGGCGGTAGCACAGCAGCACCGCGCCGCCGGCACAGCCACACGGACACTCCGGCCAACACAGGCAGCAGCACAAGCAGCCACCACACCGGGCCTATGGCTTCGTCCCAGCGAAGGCGCACACATACGACCCGCCAAAGCAGAATCGCGGCCAACACGCAGAAAAACAGACGATAGCTTTTCAACAGCTTTGCCATATACCCGGTATGTGGGAGCAAATTCACTCTATTGCCGTGGAATCAGTGCTTGCCGCACTTGCACTCATGACCTTCGCCATGTCCGTGCCCGCCGCAGCACTCGCCTTCTCCATGGCGGCCACAGCACTCTCCCTCGCCATGGCGGCCGCAGCACTCGTGCTCGCCCTCGCCATGATGGCCACCGCACTTGCACTCGTGCTCGCCCTCTGCGTGCTTGCTGGCGCAGTCGCTCTCGCAGTCCTCGCAGTTGCCGCTGCAACCACCGCCGCAGGAGCAACTCATCTGCTGAGTCATAGCTTCTGCCACCTCCTCATCCGTGGGGGAGCAACCTTTTTCTATGGCAATGCAAAGGTACTGATTCACCACAGAGAGCATATTGTCCAGCTCCTGGCGTGCCTCCAAGAATCCCTTGCAAATGGGGTTGTCGATGACATCCTGACGCAGGCCGTCAAAGGTGGAAATCTCTTCTTCCGAGGGGGGCATACCCTCCATGTGCTTGTTGCGCAGCTTCTCACCGTATTCGTTGACCTTACGGAAAAGATCCGTTGCCTCGGGATTCTGGTAAAAAAGGCCGATGCGTGCTCTGGCAGACACAACCTTCCGGCTCTGAGCAAAGGCATTAGCCAGCTCGGTGGTAAGTGTCACAAGTTCCGGTGTGAGTGATGTATTTGACATAACGCGCGTATTCTAGCACATTTTCGCCCCCTGTGCAACAGCTTACTCTGTCAAAGCAGGGCAAACGCATTTCGATGTCGGGATTTCTTATTGACTTTCCTCAGTTTCGTTTTTTGCTCCAAATGCACTAAAGAGGATTTCCTCCAGCACATGAGTATTCCATGCGGCTTGTTTTCGCATTCTTGCCAGCGATTTTG
>JAZNTO010000108.1:0-2834 GCA_045591805.1 Akkermansia sp.
CCACGAGCACACCCAAGCCGGGAGAGCAGCCCGGCATTCTCCGCCGCGTACCTCCCGGCTGCGGACGCATTTCCTGCTTGCCAACAGTTGGGCGTTTTGCTATAGTCGGCGGACGCACAATTTATGCTCAGGGGAATCATATTCGACATGGACGGCACGCTGGGGGATACACTCCGGCTGTGTATTGAAGCCTACCGCGGCAGCGTCTGCGAGCTGACGGGACGCACACCATCTGCAGAAGAAGTAGTGAGCTACTTCGGCCTGAGCGACCGCGGCGTCCTGGGCGGACTGCTGGGCATAAGCCCGGATTCCCAGGAGCTGCCCATAGATACCTTTGTGCGTATCTACTGCGAGCGGCATGATGAATTGGCTCCGGCACCCTTCCCGGGAGCGGCGGAATTGCTCCGGCGACTGAAAGCACGCGGGCTGAAGCTCGCCCTGCTCACCGGCAAGGAGCACTACACCGCCGTACCCACTGTGCAAAAGTACGGCATGGAAGGCGTTTTCGACCTGCAGCTATACGGCGACCCCTACTACAACGCAAAAGCCGACAACCTGAAACGCGCCATGCAAGCCTGGCAGCTCAGCCCGCAGGAAATCATATATGTGGGCGATGCTCCCAGCGACATTTCGCTCTGCCACAGCGTGGGGGTAAGCATCATCAATGCCGCTTGGGGCAGCGGAGCCGCTGCGGAGGAAGCCGCCTGCCGGGCTCTGCTGCCCGAGTATCGTCTAACTGCTTTTTCTGAACTGGAACCCCTCTTAAACAAACTGACAGCATGAACGCCCACTCACTGATTGCCGGCCTGTTGCTGGGCGGTGCCACTTTGGCCGCCGCCGCACACGAAATTTTCCCCACTCCCCGCAAGGTAGACCTGCAGGACACCTATACCCGCGTGTCAGAGGTGCAGCTCCACATGCGCGGGACAAGCGGCACAGACGGCATGTGGAAGCAACTGCCAGCCGACAACGCAGAGGCCTACGCACTGGCCGTGACAGATGGCAAGCTCACCGTATGGGCTAACAGCGATACCGCCGTCTACTATGCCAAGCAGACGCTCAGCCAGATGCTGCGAGGAGTCCCCCAAGCCACAACCGCACAGAAAGACCCCTTTGCGGAGCTCTCCCTCCAAGCCGTTGCTACACTGGGAGAGCTGCCACTGGGCAGCGTGCTGGATTGGCCGGATTTGCCCTTCCGCGGTGCGGTGGAGGGGTACTACGGCGCCCCTTGGAGCTTTGAGGCTCGAAAATCTCAGTTCGATTTCTACGGGCGCAACAAGATGAACACCTACATCTACGCCCCGAAAGACGACCCCTACCACCACGGTCTTGGCTGCTACGAGCCCTATCCCTCCGAAAAAGCAGCGGAGATTCGCAGCCTCGTGCAGCATGCGCAGCACAACCATGTGCGCTTTGTCTGGGCTATCCACCCGGCTAATACGGTGAAATGGGAGGAAAACGAAGGCCGCACTCAGCTCGATGCCCTGTGCCACAAGCTACAACTCATGTATGAGTTGGGTGTGCGCGACTTCGGCGTTCTGGTGGACGACTCCGGCGGTGAAATCGGCAAAGCAGAGCGACAGGTGCAGCTCTGCAACTACATACTCGAGCATTTTATCCGCAAGCATACAGACGTCAATCAGACGCTCATTATGTGTCCCACCGGTTACAACAAGTCTTGGACAAACGAGAAATTCCTCCAAACCCTTGGTGCAGGGCTGGATAAATCTATCCCCATAATGTGGACGGGTGACACCGTGGTGCACGACATTACACTCTCCGGCCAAAAGTGGGTCAACGCCCATGTGAAACGCCCTACCTTCATCTGGTGGAACTGGCCATGCAACGACTTTAAGCGCAGCCGTATTTCCATGGGGCGCACCTACGGACTTGGCACCGAACCGGAGATGAGAAATGCCATGAGTGGCTTTGTAGCCAACCCCATGGAGCATGCAGAGGCCGGCAAGGTAGGCCTCTTCGGCGTGGCTGACTATACATGGAACATCACAGGCTTCGAATCCGACAAATCATGGCGAGCCGGCATAGCCCGCCTCTACCCCGGCTGTACAGAAGCCATGCAGTGCTTCTGCGAACACAATTCCTACCTACTGCCGAACGGCCACGGATACTACCGCGAGGAATCCGTGCACATAGCCCCCACTGCTGCCGCCTATACCCAATCTCTGGAAGCCGGCACCCCGGACACCACTGCCGCCGCCGCTCTGAAGCAAGAATACGAACGCATGGAATGCGCCGGAACCACCCTGCAAAAAACTCCGGCCATGGAAGAACTGCGCCGCGATATCGCACCGTGGATTTCCCAGTTCATCTTGGCCGGGCGCGCTGGAGCCACCGCCATGAAAGCCATACAGACCGGAGATGAAGCAACACGCATGCAGCTCTTCTTCCGTGCCGTCAACACCAACGCCGACATGGAAAACACGGAACGCGACGAGTGGACACCCGAAGGCACTGCATATATGAAAGATACCGAGGTGGCCATGTACTGCATGACGCCCGCCATGCAGGGCACTCTGCGCTACCTCAACCCGGACGTCTACGCCGCTTTGGCCGAACGCAAAACCAGCCACCCCACATTCACGGTAAACGGCCACCCCACAGATACCCGCCCCCAAGCCTTGGCAGACAACAATGCACACACTCTCTGGCGCAGCGAGATTCACCAAAAGAGCGGAGACTGCTATAGCCTGGACTTTGGCGAGCTTACAGACATCCGCAACATCGTCCTGACCACAGATAAGGACTCCCCCATGCAGAGCGGACAATTCGAAATCTCCACCGATGGTAACAACTGGACCCCCATCGGTCCCTCC
>JAZNTO010000109.1:0-21721 GCA_045591805.1 Akkermansia sp.
ACCCCACATTTCCACAAGCCTAAGGATGCAAAGATGGGCAACATCGGCTTTCTGCGGGCGGGTTCCCGCAGCGAAGTATGTGACGTAAAGCAATGCCCCATCGCCATGGACGAGCTGAATGCCGCCCTGCCGCCCCTGCGCAAAAGTGTGCAGCAGGCAGCGGCACAATACAAACGCGGAGCAACTCTGCTCATGCGCGTGAGCGAAGGCAGCGTCATTACCAACAACAACGCAGTCTGCACGGAAAAGGTAGGAGAGTTGACTTTCAACTTCCTGGCAGGGGACTTCTTTCAGAACAATCCTTACATTCTGCCCGCCTTTACCGGCTACGTGGCCAAACAGGCCTGCGCAAGCGGTGCCCGATACCTAGTGGATGCCTACTGTGGCAGCGGACTTTTCGCCCTGACACTCGCCCCGCACTTTGAAAAAGTGCTCGGGGTGGAGGTAAGCGAAACCAGCGCAGACTGGGCGCGAGCTAACGCCCGCAGCAATGGCATAACTCATGCCTCTTTCTTGGCAGCAAGTGCAGAAGCCATCTTTGCGCAAGTGGATTTCCCGGCGGAAGAAACAGCCGTGGTCATCGATCCTCCGCGCAAGGGATGCGACATGGCATTCCTGAGCCAACTCTTTGCATTCTCCCCCAAGCGGGTGGTATATGTATCCTGCAATCCCGCCACACAGATACGCGACCTTGCAGAGTTCGACAAAGCCGGCTACAAAGTAGTGGAAGTGCAACCTTTCGACCTCTTCCCCCAGACCAAACATCTGGAGTGCGTAGCCACACTGGAGAAAATGCCATGAGCAACGCGACCCACCACACAGAACTGAGCAAGCGCATAGGCCGCAGCGGGGAGGATTACCTGGAGGCCATAGGCCACCTGTGCCATAAAAACGGTGCGGCACAAGTGAGCGAGATTGCCCAGATGCTTGGTGTCAAAAAACCCAGTGTCACGGCCGCCATGCGCAAGCTGGCAGATTTGGGGCTTATCGAATACCACCAGTATGCGCCTATCACCCTCACGCGAGAGGGTGTCTGCTATGCAGAACGCGTTATCTACTCGCACACGATTCTGCTGCGCTTTATGACGGAGGTAGCAGGGCTGGCTCCGGAACGAGCGGATGAAGCGGCATGCAACATGGAGCACATCCTCACCTACGAGGAAATTGCCACCATGGGCAAGCGCCTCAATCCACCCGCCCTGCCACCCAAATTCTGAACGCTATACCCCTAAAAGGCATCTCAACCTCTGCACATGAACAGAAATTCCCCCAGTATCACCGGTTCCATCATCATCATCAACTGTGTTGTATTTCTGGTGGGACTTGTGACCCAGAGGCCATCCATACTGGGTATAGCAGTCCCGGAAGCGGAATCCACCGCTCCCAGCCTGCAGATACTGGGAGCGTTTTCTTGGTTCACCTGTTTCATGGAAGGAGAGCTGTGGAGGCTCATCAGCTACCAGTTTCTGCACGCCACCTTCGGACACCTGCTTTTCAACATGTGGGCGCTCTACATCTTCGGTCAGGCTGTGGAATATATAATGGGGCCACGCAGATTTCTGGCCTACTACCTGAGCTGCGGAGTAGCCGGGGCGCTCTTCTACTCCCTGTTGGCCTCCATCGGCTTATTCAACTCGCTTGGCGAAAATTCGCTGAGCCTCACTATACATATTAACACCTTGGTGCACGAATATACGGACTACAGCGGCCTGGTGGAGCCATGGCAGATGGTGCCGCTCATCGGAGCCTCTGCAGCCGTGTACGGAGTCATTGTAGCCATGGTATACATGTTCCCCCAAGAGAGGATTTCGCTGCTTTTCCCGCCGGTGAGCATGACCATGCGCACCTTCGCGCTGGTTATCATCGGCATTGCCACTGCTACCATCCTCTTCAACTGGGACAACGCCGGCGGCGAAGCCGGGCACCTGGGAGGAGTTATCATGGGTGCCATCATCATGACCATATGGAAATGGCGCATTTACAGCCGCTACAAAAATTGAATACGGAAAAGAAAACATGGCTACAGCACTCTTCGACATGGACGGCACGCTCTTTGCGGGCGACTCGCAGCTACGCTTCTGCCGGTGGGTGCTGCGTCACCATGGTATACGGCGGCTCTACCTGCTAGCGGTAGCGCCCTGCGGTATCCTGCGCGGGCTGCGTATTTTCAACACCGAGCGCATGAAAAGGGCATTTCTGGCATACGCGCTCGGTATGCCACGCAAGCAACTCATGCAGCATTGCCACGACTTCGTGCAACAGGAAATTCTGCCGGCGCTCTATCCCCCCGTGCTGGATAAACTGCGAGCCCACCAACAAGCGGGGGACACTACCGTGCTCTGCTCTGCCTCCCCGGACTGGTGGACTCAGCTTGTCGGAAGCGCCCTCGGGTTTACACACACCATCGGCACACCTACGCAACATTTTGAGCGAGTACCCTTCATGCCGGCCATCCCGGCTCCCGGCAACAACAAAGGAGCAAATAAACTCATACGACTGGCGCAAATAGGTATCACCCACGCCGATGTTGGCTATACGGACAGCGCTGCGGATATCCCCCTGCTCTCCATCTGCGAGCGCGCCGTGCTTGTGAATCCCCGCCCGGCTTTCGCCGCACAAGTACCCGGAGCAGAAATTCTCACCCCGCCCAAGAACCTGCCCACAGCCTTTGCCCTGCGCTGTGTGCTGGGAGTGTAAGGCGAACGGTTTTTCTAACCTCTTGCCTCTGCGGGACAGTGTGCTAAAGTAGAGGCATGAATCCAAGGACAACCCCGGCACTACGAGATATCGAGGTGCTTTTTCAACCTTTCTGTCACCACAAGCTCCGGCTTGCCACCCGCTTGGTCATGGCACCCATGACTCGCCATTTTGCAGAGGATGGCATCCCCACACCGCTCATGGCGCAATACTACCGCCGCAGAGCGGAAAATGAGCTGGGGCTCATCATCACGGAAGGAGCAGCTATAGACGACCCGGCCTCAGCCCCCGGCTCCGACTCACCGAGATTCTACGGCGGAGCCGCACTGCGTGCCTGGAAGCGCATCTGCCGCACCGTCCACGCCACTGGCTGCAAAATCATCCCGCAACTCCGGCATGTAGGTCTGGCGCACCCGGCAGACACTAATACTCCCAATCCGGAGCAGGAGCCCATAGGCCCCTCCGGCATAGACCCCGTTTTCCTGCGGCAAGTAGCCGCCCCCATGAGCCGCAGCCGTATTCGCGAAGTAGCAGCATCCTTTGCCCGAGGCGCGGCAAACGCCCAAAATCTTGGATTTGATGGTGTGGAGATACAGGGGGCACACGGTGAGCTTATAGACCAATTCTTGTGGGACGCCACCAACCGTCGTACAGATGAATATGGCGGAGACCTCCCCCGCCGCATGCGTTTTGCGCTGGAAGTGGTGCACGCCGTGCGCAAAGCTGTGGGCAGGAACTTTCCCATTCTCTTCCGCATATCGCAGTGGAAACCCGGGCATAACAACGCCCGCTTGGTGCACAGTCCGGAAGAGCTGGCAGAGCTCGTGCTACCGCTTAGCGAAGCCGGGGTGGATATTTTCGATTGTTCCACTCAATACTACGACACACCGGAATTTGAGGGCAGTCCCCGCACCCTAGCCGGCTGGGTACGCAGAATCACCGGGAAGCCGGTCATTGGGGTAGGAGCTGTGGGGGTGGAGCGGCCTTCTCACGCGCGTCTGTGGGAAATGCTCAGTGCCCGCGAGCTGGATCTCATCGCCATAGGCAGGGCGCTTCTGGCGGACTATGCTTGGGCACACAAAACGCATCTGGGGCACGAACATAGCATCTCCCCCTTCTCGGAACACTCCTTCGGACGCCTCATTTGACATAAAAATCAAAAAAAATCACTTTTTTGCAAAAAAAGTCTTGCATTCTCCGCTGAGACGTGTATAATGCTCCTGCACGCAGCAAATGCGGGCGTAGCTCAGTGGTAGAGCGCAACCTTGCCAAGGTTGATGTCGTGGGTTCGAATCCCATCGCCCGCTTAAAAGCCCCTCTTCGGAGGGGCTTTACTCATCAAGAGAGAGTGTGGGATTCGAACCCACGACGAGTGGGCAAGGTGCGAGTTAGCGAGCAACTTGCCGACAAGCCGAGCAGACGCCTCTGCGAGGGAACCCGACCGAATGGGAGGGCTTGGCGGACGGGTAGAATCCCATCGCCCGCTTAAAAGCCCCTCTTCGGAGGGGCTTTTTTCGTATCAAAACATTTTTCATGGAGGAAGAACCTGCATACCTGAGTACACAGCTTATCACCTATCTTGGTAATAAGCGGAAACTCCTGCCACTCATCGGCAAGGGCGTACAGGCAGTGCAGCAAAGACTCGGCGGGCGCAAACTACGGGCTCTGGATGCGTTCTCCGGCTCAGGAGTGGTGAGCCGCTACCTGAAACAGTATTGCAACGAGCTGTGGAGCAACGACCTGGAAAGCTACGCAGCCGTACTGAACCGCTGCTACCTGACAAACCGTAGCGAAGCAGAAACACTGCGGCTGCCGGAGATACACAGCGAGCTACTCAGCCGCATAGAAGAGACTTGGGCTCCGGGACTCGTGGCGGAGCTTTATGCACCGCAAGATGACCAGGCAATACAGGCGGGAGAAAGAGCCTTCTACACACAGCGCAACGCCATTTATCTGGATACGGCTCGCCGAGCCATATCGAAACTACCCAAGGCATTACAACATTTTTTTCTGGCGCCCCTGCTCAGCGAAGCCTCCATCCATACCAACACCTCCGGCGTTTTCAAAGGCTTTTACAAAAATCGCCGCGGTATCGGCCAGTTCGGCGGCGAGGGGCGCAACGCCCTGCAACGTATCCTGGCAGACATCCGACTGCCGCTCCCCATCTTCTCGCGGTTCGAGTGCAGCTGCCATGTGTTGCAACAGGATGCAGCTGCGGCGGCACGTACGACCCCCGAGCTGGACCTTGCTTACTTGGATCCTCCTTACAACCAACACCCCTATGCAAGCAACTATTTCATGCTCAATTTCCTGCTGGACTACCAGCGCCCGGAGCGCATGTCCGAAGTATCCGGAATTCCCGGCGGCTGGAACCACTCTGCCTACAACTCTCGCCACCTTGTAGCGGAAGCCCTACTGGAACTACTGGGAGCCATACGTGCGCCCTTTGTACTACTCTCGTACAACTCGGAAGGTTTCATAGGCATGCAGGAAATGCAGGGGCTGCTCCGCCAAGACTGGCATGTGAGCCTCATCCAACAAGACTACGCCACATTCCGCGGCTGCCGCAACCTGCGCAACCGCCCGCTGCAAGTGCGTGAGCTGCTCTACCTCTTGGAGCACCGCTAATGAAGGTTGCGCAGGAACGCCGGAGCTCCAAAAGAGCTGACAATCGCCCCAAACTGTGCTTATATATATGCGGCAAGAGCGCCCGGCAGCATCAATTCCGCAAGGAACTGCCCGCCGAACGCCACACGGTCTGACCCCGCATGGGCAATCTGAAGCAACCGTTTTGCCCTCCAACCCAAAAAACATTAACACAATACAACATTATGACTGATATTACTCAGAATTACCAGATCAAGTACAGCGAGAAGTGGGGCAGCTACCTTCAGCAGGAGGCATCCCGATTGGAGAAATACGTCACCGTAGAGTCCGGGCTCTCCGGCAAAATGGTAGCGTTCGACCAGTACGGCCTGCTCACCTTCGACGAGAAAACGGAGCGCATGCAGGCTACCACCTTGGCCGAAGCACCCACCACTCGCCGAGTCGTTTACCCCAAAATCTTCACCAAGGCGGTCGGATTCGACGAGTTCGATGCCAAGAAGCTGGCCAACATCGACATTCCGGTAAGCAAGACCATAGAGGGTCTGCGAGCCGCAGCCGGGCGCTGCATGGACAATGTGATGCTGGAGGGGTTCTTGGGCACCTGCTTTGCAGGAGAGAACGGTACGGATCCCATCCCCTTCGATGAGAAGCAAGTGATAGCCGCCGACTATACGGAAACCGGCTCGGCAGCAGCCAACAATCTGACCGTTGGCAAGCTGCGCAAAGCCCTCTCCATGTTGCAAAAGGCTGAAGCTTGGAACGAAGAGCGCCGCGCCTATGGCGATGAGCTGGTACTGGCCTGCACATCCTCCCAGATTGCAGCTCTGCTGCGCGAACCGGAAGTTGGTAGTTTCGACTACAACACTGCCCGCGCCTTGGTGGAAGGAAAGGTGGATACATTCTTGGGATTCCGAATCATTCGCACCGAGCAACTGCCGTTGGACGACAACGGCGTGCGCACATGCCTGGCCTGGGTCAAGAGCAAGGCGCAGTTCGGCCTGTGGGAGGACTTCAAGGTAAAACTCTCCGTACGCGATGACTTGGACGAAGCCCTGCAAATTCGCGCCAAATTCGCATGCGGAGCCACCCGCCTGCAGGAAGAAGCGTTTGTGAAAATCCTTTGCAAGGAGAACTAAAACAATCCACCCACGCCCTCCCCGCCCCCGGGGAGGGCATTTTTATTATTTACATTCTGCACGAATTGTGTACAATGAAGCACAGCACCATGAACAGCTTTAACTACTACAACCCCACGCGCTACATTTTCGGCCACGGTGAATACCACAACATCGGTAAACTGCTTGCTCCCACAGCCCGCAAGGTGCTGCTGCACTACGGCGGAGGCAGTGCGAAAAGCAGCGGCTTGTACGATGCGGTGGTAGCCTCCCTGCGCGCAGCCGGCATAGCCATCTGCGAGCTGGGCGGCGTAAAACCCAACCCAAGTGTGGAATTGGTGCGCTGCGGCATAGAGTTAGCACGAACCGAGGGGGCTGACTGCGTGTTGGCCGTGGGGGGCGGCAGTGTCATAGACTCAGCTAAGGCCATAGCTCTGGGCACCACACACCCCGGCGACATCTGGAAGCTTTACACACGCGAGGAGCAGCAAAGCACCGCCCCCCTGCCCGTGGCCACCATCCTGACCCTACCGGCGGCCGGCAGCGAAAACAGCCCCAACACTGTGCTGACCAACGAACAGACCGGCCGTAAGCTGGGCTATGGCCACGAAAGCCTGCGTCCCGCCCTCAGCATCGTCAGCCCGGAACTCTTCCTTACCCTGCCACCGGAGCAGATGGCCTATGGTGCCTGCGACATGCTCTGCCATATCTTTGAGCGCTACTTCACCAACACGCAAGGCACGGAGCTGACGGACGCCCTGGGCGAAGCCACTATGCGCACCATCATACAGCAGGCTGTCATCCTGCGCCGCGAGCCGCAGAACGAGCACGCGTGGGGACAGCTGGCTCTGGCCGGCACTATTGCCCATAATAACCTGCTGGGGCTTGGTCGGGAGCAAAGCTGGGCCTGCCACGGGCTGGAGCACGAGCTGAGTGCTGTATACGATGTACCGCACGGTGCAGGACTGGCCGTCATTGTACCGGCTTATTTCGAGGCCGTGTGGAGAGCCAACCCCGGCATCTTTGCCCAGTGGGCCACGAATGTGATGGGCGTAGCCCCCTCCCGCGACACAGAACGTGTGGTGAAGGAAGGCATTGCCCGCCTGCGTGCCTGGTACCGCGAGCTGGGACTGCCGCAGACCATGGGCGAGTTGGGGATTCCCGCCAATGCAGACTACGCTGCCATGGCACAAGCGGCTGTAGCCACATACGGAGCTCGACTGGGAACTGACACCCTACCCGGCGTGCGCCCGCTGGATGTAGCAGCAGCCGAAGCCGTATACCGGGCTGCCACCTGACACGCAATGCCCGCGGCACACAAAAAAACTGCCGTGAGATTAGCCTTGACAAGGGGCGGGCGCTTTGCTATACTGAGCGTACCATGAAAAAGCGACTCCGCAAAAAGTACCGTGTGGGCGAGTTCCGCGAACTCTGCTTCGAGTTTACCTTTGACTACAAGGGCGATGTAGAAAGCCCTGAGTGCGAGGCATTTCTGCGTAAGTTTGTAGATGAGTGCATCGATGCAAACGGGCTGGAGACCAATGGTCTGCTCACGGAGCAAGGCTGCAGCTTGGTAGCCTACGCAGCCAACCCCACCCAGACCACGGAAGCCCAGCGAGAAGCTGTGAAGAGCTGGCTGGAAGCACGCGAGGATGTAGAAATTAAGTCCTTTGGCGAGCTGGTGGACGCTTGGTACAACTTCTGATGCACCGAAACCGCGCGGGACGGAATACCCGCTGAAGATTAACCCGCCGGTGCAGGAGTACCGCATCGGCATTTCCCCCTCTTAAGAACGAAGAATGAAAGAACAGCAGACATCTGAGCATCCCCTGTTTGCCAAAGGACTCAAGGGCGTGATAGCCAACGAGACCGGGCTGAGCGATGTACGCGGAGAGGAAGGTCGCCTCCTCTACTGTGGGTACGAAATTGAGGATTTGGTAGACCTGTGCAGCTACACAGAAATCGTCTATCTCCTTCTCAATAAACGCTTGCCGAACCGAGATGAGCTTGCAGCTCTGGAGCAGCGTCTGCGCAACGACCGCGAGCTCCCCCAGCCGATTCTGGATTTCTTCAAGACAGCCACCAAAACAGCCCGTCCCATGAGCGCCCTGCGCACGGCTGTTTCCATGCTTGGCATGTACGACGACCGCACCAAGGATCCCAGCCAGATGAAAGAAATCGGCCTGTCACTCATTGCCAAGATTCCGGTGATGGCCGCCTACTATTACCGCATCTGCCAGGGGCTGGAGCTGCCGCCCATCCGTACCGACCTAGATGAGGCCGCCCATTTCCTGTGGCTGCTGAAGGGCACCGAGCCGGATCCCCAGGAGGCTCATATTCTGGATGTTGCGTATATTCTACATGCCGACCACGGTATGAATGCCAGCACATTCTCTGCCCGCGTGACAGCCAGCACCCTTTCCGACATGTACTCGGCCATCACCTCCGCCATCGGTTCGCTGAAAGGGCCGCTGCATGGTGGCGCCAATGAGGCTGTGATTGAGATGCTCAAGGAAATCGGTAGCGAGGAGAATGTGGAGGCCTATGTGAACGAGAAACTCGCCAACCGCGAGAAGATTTTCGGCATGGGGCACCGTGTGTACAGAACCCTCGACCCACGCGCCCCGCAGCTTCGCCGCATAGCTATACGCCTCACCCAGACCATAGGCGAGCCCAAGTGGATTCGCATGAGCGATATGATAGCCAAGATGGTGCGTGCACGCAAGAACCTGAACGCCAACGTAGACTTCTACAGCGCCACTGTGTATTACAGCTTGGGTATTCCCACCCGCATGTTCACCACCGTTTTCGCCATTGCCCGCGCTGCCGGCTGGGTGGCTCAGATTCTCGAGCAGCTGGAGGACAACACCTTCTACCGCCCGCTCTCGCGCTATACCGGGCCGGATGAGCCCCTGCTCGTTCCCGTACTAGACATGCGCTGATATCCTCTCGCAAGCCCCGGTCAACCCACCGGGGCTTTTTTCTGCCGGGAAAAGCCGCGACCTGCGGCAAACCGCGCAAACACATTATGCCACAAAAGGCACTTTCCGCGCGGCGCGGGCTATGGTACAATGCGAGGCAACAATATGGAACTTCCGAAAAATTACTACATACCGACCGTCATCGAAAAAACGGGCCAAGGCGAAAAAGCCTACGATATTTATTCCCGCCTGCTGCTGGATAGAGTTATCTTCATCGGCACAGAAATAGACGACAACGTGGCCAACTCTGTGATAGCTCAGCTGCTTTTCCTGCAGATGACCGATCCCAAGAAGGACATTCACATCTACATCAATTCCCCCGGTGGCTCTGTAACGGCGGGACTTGCCATCTACGACACGATGCAGTTTATCTCCTGCGATATCAATACATACTGCATCGGCATTGCCGCCAGCATGGCCTCCGTACTGCTGGCCGCCGGCACCAAGGGCAAGCGCTTTTGCCTGCCGAACTCGCATGTGATGATACACCAAGTACGCGGCGGCGCTCAGGGCACAGCAGCAGATGTGGAACGAACCATTAAGTTCATGTTCAGCTTGGACAAACAGCTCACCGGCATCCTGGCCAAACACACCGGCAAGGATTTCGACACCGTGAAGGCCGATCAGGATAGAGACAACTACATGAGCGCCGAGGAATCCGTGGCATATGGTCTGGTAGACCGCGTACTGGAGCACAAGGAGACAGGCAAAAAAGCTTAATTCCCCCGACACATGGTCAAAAAGAAGGAAAAAAGAGTCTGCGTATTCTGCCGCGAGCAGGAGGGAGACACTTGGCCGGAGCTGACTTGGAACGGTATCGACATCTGTTTCACCTGTCTGGAAAACATGCTCTGCCAGATGCTGCGCGAGCCCATGGGCGACCAAGCTGCGCAGCACATGCTCATGCACGTGTCGGAGGCTCACCCGCAGCTCATGCCGCAGGACGACTCGGACGGCCTCCCCGTGCTGGACGTGGAAATCCGCGAACAGGAAAAACTGCCGACACCGGAGGAAATGCACCGCGCGCTGGATAACTATGTGATAGGCCAGGACTTCGCCAAGCGCACGCTCTGCGTCGCCGTGTACAACCACTACCTGCGCCTGCGCCAGCAGGCGAGCGAGGACGGCACAGAAATCGAAAAGAGCAACATCCTGCTGGCCGGCTCCACCGGCTCGGGCAAGACACTGCTGGCCAAGACATTGGCTCGCATCTTGGATGTACCTTTCTGCATAGTGGATGCCACCACGCTGACCGAGGCCGGATACGTGGGCGAGGATGTGGAAAACATCGTACTGCGCCTGCTGCAAGCCGCAAACATGAACGTAGCTAAGGCTGAGCGCGGCATCATCTACGTGGACGAAATCGACAAAATCGGCCGCAAGACCCAGAATGTCAGCATCACCCGCGATGTCAGCGGCGAGGGCGTACAACAAGCTCTGCTCAAGATTGTAGAGGGTACGGAATGCAACATACCGCCCAAGGGAGGGCGCAAGCACCCGAACGAGGAGTATATCCGTGTCAACACGCAAAACATTCTCTTCATCTGCGGCGGTGCTTTCGTGGGGCTGGAGGGTATCATCCGCAAGCGCCTCGGTGCTTCCGGCATGGGCTTTGCCTCTATAGAAGAAGACCGCGATACCAAGGAGTACACAGAAGAAGAGGTACTGGCTAAGGCTCTGCCGGAGGACTTCTTCATGTTCGGCATGATACCGGAACTCGTAGGGCGTCTGCCCATCTTTGCGCCGCTGACCACCCTCACGGAGGAGCAGCTGGTCACCCTGCTCACCGAGCCGAAGAATGCTCTGGTGAAGCAGTATGCCAAACTCCTGAAGATGAACAACGTGAAGCTCATCGTAGAAGAGGGTGCTCTGCGCGCCATGGCGCGTCAGGCCATCGAGCGCGGCACGGGTGCTCGCGCCTTGCGCAGCCTCTTCGAGCGCATGATGCTGGATATCATGTACCGGGTGCCCAGCGACAAGAGCATCTCCACCGTCACCGTGACAGAGGATGTCGTGCTGGGCAAGGCGGAGCCGAAACTCACCCACCGCAAGCCAAAAGCGAGCGCTAAAAAGAAAGAGGCCAACTAAGAGCTATGCTGGTATTGGGAATCGAGTCGAGCTGCGATGAGACAGCAGTGGCGCTCATCGAGGAGGTGGCAGGTGAGGCTCAGCCGCGCCTACTCAGCTCTGTCATCTCCACTCAGATTCCCCTGCACCGCCTCTACGGCGGCGTAATACCCGAACTAGCCTCCCGCAACCACTCCACCAACCTGCCCGGCGTCTTGCGCGAGGCGCTGGAAAAAGCAGAACGCAGCATCGAACAGGTGGATGTCTTTGCCAGCACGGCCGGTCCCGGGCTGGTGGCAGCCCTGCTGGTAGGCAACACCGCAGCCAAAGCACTGGCGCTGGCGGCAGGCAAGCCCTTTGTAGCTGTAAATCATCTGGAGGGGCACATGCTCTCCCCCTTTATCACCCACCCACAGGGGCTTATCCCCCACTTGGGGCTGGTGGTGAGCGGTGGGCACACCCTGCTGGTGGATGTACGCGGCTCCGGGAACTACACCCTGCTAGGACGCTCGAAAGATGACGCGGCGGGCGAAGCCTTTGACAAAGTGGCCAAGATGCTGGATTTGCCCTATCCGGGCGGACCGGAGATAGACAAACGAGCGGAAGCAGGCGACCCGGAGCGCTTTAAGTTTCCGCGCCCCATGCTACACGAGCCACATCTGGATTTCTCCTTTTCCGGGCTCAAAACTGCCGTGCTGTATACCCTGCCCGGCCTGGTAGCAAGCGGCAACCCGCACGACTTGGACGAACAGACTCTCTGCGACCTCTGCGCCGGGGTTCGAGACGCTATCGTGGAAGTTCTTGTACACAAAGCCATGCGTGCCTGCCGCCAAACAGGGCACCGAGTACTGGCTGTGAGCGGCGGAGTCTCCTGCAACTCCGCTCTGCGCTCCGGCCTGGAAGCCGCCTGTACCAAAGCCGGAATCGAGCTCGTCCTGCCTCCCAACAGTCTCACCACAGACAACGCAGCCATGATTGCCTTTGCCGGTCTGCTGCGCGCCCGCGCCGGGGATTTTTCCCCGCTCGATACCCCTGTAGACCCGAACATGCATCTCGCAGGTGCAAAAACACGAGCCTAACCCGCACCACCGCATGAGCCTGAGAGACAAACTCGTGGAGATTCTCCCCAGCCTGCTCCCCGCATGTGAGGAGGAGGCAATAAAAGGCACGGAGCTCATCTCCCGCGTGCGAGCGGTGCTGGGCAACTCGTACTCCGACCGCTCGCTGCGCTCCCAATTCTCATTCATAGCCTTGGAACCGGACTCCTGCCTGGCTCGCGTCCCCAACGGGCAGGGCTACTACCTGCGAGGGGAAGAGGAAGCCCCCTCCCTGCAGAGTGTCTTTACCGATGCGGCGGATGGGGATGCCCCACTACACAAAGCTTTTGCGCTGGCAGTTCGCCTGTACGATACCGCCGGGCTGGGTGTGTTCGCCTACCCGCCGGAGGCGGAGAGCTGGGAACACCCGGATTTGGTGGCAGTGCAATGGCCTGCCGGAATCACGGATGCAGAGGGCGCCTACATCATAGACACCTCAGCGCCTCAACAAGCGGCCTACCGCTCTGTGTGCATAGCACCTACGGAAGATGCCGCGGAATGCCGCCGCGCTTTCTTCCGCACCTTGGCATGCGGCCTGTGGGCGCAAGAGGCAGAGCTGCTCATCGTAGGGGACGACTCGGAGGCCGCCGAAGAGCTGGCACGTCTGGCCGCACAGTTCGGCGTAGGGGTGCGCACCTTGGCTGCAAATGAAGATGTACTGGCTGAGCTGCCGCGTGCGGATGAGATATTCCGCGCCACAGCGGCGGATGCCCGCGCCATGCTGGCAGACCTGCAGCAGCCCGCGCTCGCACACCCGCGCTACCGCAACACCCCGGTGCAGACAGAGGAGGATTTACCCGCCACTGCGGCCGCCCGCAGCTGGGCGGAGGGCTGCATCTCCCGCGGCAGGGTGGAAGCTTGGGAGCTTCGCGTAGCTGTCAACTAATTTTCGGAGATTACCATGGGCAAAATCAAACAGTTCATCAGGCGTCGCGGCATATTGGTACTCATGCTGCTCGCCGGGCTGTACTATGGTTGTCTGGCGCTCTGGAACCTTAGCAATACCCTGCTCTATGTCCACGAGGCAGAGGTCGTGACCGCCACGGTAGCAGATGTGCGGCAACGCCCCTTCGAATCCTACTCCGAGGCTCTGCGCTATGGCAACCTGCCATGGAACGGAGACGTTGCTTACAAGCCCATCCTTGCCTTCAGTATGCCCGGTGGCTTCAGCACCCGAGCTTTCACGGCTCCGGATTTGGACAACACAGACTACACGCGCGGTGAGCAACTGCAGCTCATTGCCCACCCGCTGAATCCCACCAACTGCCATGTTTACAAGTGGAAGTTTCTGTGGGGGGCGGACTGCATGCTGCTGGGCTTTGCCCTAGCTATGGGCATACCCGCCTGGCTTGTACTCTTCCCGCGCAAAAAACGCAAGACCGGCTCCATAACAGCCACGCGTAAGACGCCGCCTCGCCCGCAACCCACCATACACCGGGAATCACCGCGCAAGACCTCCCTAGTTCCGCAAGCAGCGGAGGATGCGCCCTTTGTCCTGCAGGAGGAACCCGCTGCACCGAAAAAGACTCGAGCCCCGCGCAAAAAGAAAGAGACCGATTCCGCACCCCCCAAGAAACCCCGAGCCCCACGCAAGAAAAAAGAAGCGGATCCGAGCGCTCCGCCCAAACCGCGTAAGCCAAGGAAAAAGAAAACTAGCCCTACGGAGTCTGAGTAGTCCGCTCGCTAGCCTCCGGTACGGAGGGAAAATCGCGTTCTATAGCGTCACCCCACATAAAATAGGCTACTACAAAAAAGACGAGAGTAAGAACACAACCGACGATATTCACCACGCGGCCGAGAGATTTTTCCGGCACGATAAATCCCAGCAGATACACCACAAGTGCCGCTCCGCCGGATACAGACAGCAAAGAAATTGTGCCCGGTATGTCGTGGTCGTTGAAAATGAAATTCAGCACAGCGGGGAACAGCCCCAGCATGGCAGCTGCGCCCACGGCGTCCCATTTACCGAACGCATTGTAGTCTTCCGGTTCCTCCGTCATAGCAAGCGTAGTATACCCTCCGTCTCGCCACATTGCAATACTTTTGTGCGCATTAGGTGCGCCAAGCTGCATTTTCACCTTGACGCCACAGGGGGCTATGCTTTAGAATAGCTGCCGTCATGAACATAGCCAAGGCAGTTTTCCGTGTAATATGCGCAGTACTCTTCACCCTGCTCGTTCTGGCATGCAGCGATGCATGCAGCGGGCTCACGGCCGGGGAGCTTTGGAGTGGCCTCAAAACTGCCGCCACAGAACACCACGAGTGGCTGATGTGGAGTGCCATTGCGGCACTGCAACTCGTACTTATGCGCTGGCTGGGTGGGCTATGGAACGTAGTTTTCAGCCTGCTGAGCATACTGCTGATGGCCGAACTCGTGATGCTGGCCGGCAACCTGCAGGCAGCCATCACAGCCCCGCTGTATGCAGAGCTCGCAGATGCCGGAGCCGGCGATATAGTATCGCGCTACCCCGTAGCATACTGGCTTATCCCAGTGCTGTGGTTTATAGCCTGTCTCTGCGCGCCGAATCAGGTGCGAGTCTTCATCACCGCTGTGGTGTGCTACCTACTCTGGCTGTTGCTTTCTTGGTTGTTCATCTTGGGCGTAACCACTTGGCTTGGCATGGGTGAGCCTGCTCCGGCACAGCTGGCAAGCCTCTTCTCCGCCAGCCCGTGGCTCACAGCAGCTGTTCCGGGGTGCTTCCTCTTCATCTATGCGGAGTTGATGGCTCTCTTCGAAGCCTGCCTGAGCTCTCGAAAAAAGGACTGAGTTTTTCAATTCTCCATGTGTAAGTACCTCCTTCTGCTCTCCCTGCTGATGCTGCCCCTCGCCACCACCGGCTGCTATGCCTCCGCAGACAGAGTTGCCGCAGCTCGAGAACACGTGGCCCCGGCCTTGGCGGGGCATTTCGGGAAACCTGTTTTCATCCGCATCATCAAGGAAGATTTCGAATTTGAGCTGTATGTACAAGAACAAAACGGCTCTTGGCAACTGCTCAAGACCTACGAGATAGCTGGTATGAGCGGTGACATAGGCCCCAAAACACGCGAGGGAGATGAGCAAGCCCCCGAGGGATTCTACCGCGTCTTCCCGCACGCCATGAACCCGCGCAGTAGTTACCACCTCTCCTTCAACATAGGATATCCTAATCTATACGACAAATCGCTCGGGCGCACAGGCTCCTACATCATGGTACACGGTAGCGATGTATCCATAGGTTGCTTTGCCATGACCGACCCGGGTATCGAAGAAATCTACACTCTGGTGAACGAAGCTTTCTTAGCCGGGGTGAAAAGTGTACCGGTGCAGGTCTATCCCTTTCGCATGACCCCGGAACGCATGGCGCAGGAAAAACAGAGCAAACACTATGGGTTCTGGCAACACTTGCTGCCGGGCTGGCAATACACGCAAGAGCACGGCGCCCCCTACACTGACTCTGACACGCCCCAACGCTAAACTGCCCGCACCTCCCCGAACGACGAGAACACCGCCCCGCGAAGCACTCGATACGCAAGTCACTCTATCTCAATAGTATCCTTAGCGCGGCGCTCGGAACGCTTCTTTTCTTTCTTCTCCTTGGCCTTAGCGCGTTTGGCCTCGCGTGCGGCTTTGCGTTCCTCGGGGGTAAGCTTGTGCTTGAGATTTCCCCAGAGGGTCACCAGAGTGGGGGAAAGCCTGCCGTAGTCTGTAGAGCCGTCCAGCTTATTAACCTTCTTGATGAATCCCTTGAGCTGATTTGCCTGTATGGCCTCGCGGCGAGATTGGCCGATGAAGAGATTGTACACCGCCTGTCGGTCGCGGGTGCGTAAGGCTTCGTCCTTGAACACGGCCTCGCAGTCCTTGCGCATCTGCTGATAATCCGCCTCGAAATCCGGTTTTATAAACCCGTCGGGCGTGTCGAGCTGTTTGTACATAAACTGCAAGGCATTAAAATTGTTGCGACGTATGGCGCCGAGCTTGTCCGTGGGGTCTGCTTGCTCGAGCTGAGCCATAAGCTCTGCCGGCTTCTCGATGGGCAAGTCTGCCACCTCGGCCAGAAGTTTAGCTTTTTCCAGCCCCACCAGAGATTCAGCCTTAGCCAGCAACTCCTGTTGCTTACGCAGAGCCTGCACGTATTTGGCTATGTTTTTCACACCCTCGGAGCATGCATCATCCTCGCCCAAATAGTCTGCCCCCTGAAACGCGGCATATTGACGCCCGCTCTTGTCAAAAAACATGACCGTAGGGCAAACCGCAAAGGGCGGTTCCGGCATGTTGCCGCGAATCTCCGCTGCTTTCTCCGCACCCTTTGCCGTATCCCGTTCGTAGAAAGGCACAGCAACCATCACAGCATTGCCGGCGGCTTCTTCTGCCTCCGGTGTGTTCCAGAAGGTGCTGAGCAGGCGAACACTGCGCTTGTTCCAGTCCGGTCCGTAGCAGTAGGCCACCACGCCATCGCTGCCAGCTTTTTCCAGAGCTTCGTCAAAAGATTTTGCTCTCTGCGCCGCTGCTGCTACAGACAGCAACAGAATACACGCACCAAAAATCTTACTTAATTTTTTTATTATCATACACAAGAACGGCTTTGAAATTGATACCTACGAGCTGATCCTCACCGGAGTCTATGCGGATAAATTTAGCGGTGGGATGGCTGCGCTTGATACACACGCGGATACAAGGCTCTTTGGAACCATCCGGCAGGTCGGTGAGGCGTTTCCAGCTCTTGCCATCCGCCGAAATCTCGATACCCCAAGTGCGGTACGAGCCGCAGCCATTGGTAGGTATGATAACGATACCGCCGATGCGGCTCTTTTTGGGCAGCTCGATGGTGACTTTCTGGTGCTTGCCGAAAGCAGAGAAAATATGCCCGCCCTTTTCTGTGAGCGCGGCGGCATGGTGTATGATGCTACTCTGGTCGTCGTGGTACTTGCTGAGGGTAACCAAGCCCCCGGCGGAAACCAGATTCCCGCCCACCGGTTCAAACTCCGGCATCTCATTATCAAGCTCCAGATAATCTGAACTCCAGAGATTTGCCAGTTCCATGTTGCCGGTTTCCTCCGCCCCGCGAATGACGCCGCAGGCGAGCAAATCCTTGGCCTCCGGGTGTTTTTCCACCGCCTCGCTCACCAGAGCAATCACTTTCTTCTCGAAAGGTTTGCCCTCTGCATGTGCCGTCTTTATAGCCCAAGCCACCATCTGGCAGAACTCCGGGTGCAGTGCCACGTTTTCCACCAGAATCTGCATGAACTTTTCCTTGTATGTGCGGGACTTTCCGAGAGCTTGATACTGCATATCCAGCAAAAGGTGGAAATCCCACTGAGCTTTTTCGTTGATATTGAGCCCCTTGAAATAGGCCTCGAACGCCGCCAGCTTTTGTTTAGGGGAGCGCAAGGCACCCAGCATGGTAGGATAAATGCGCTCGCGCAGGAACTTGGCACACATCTCCGGATGCTCCGGTGTGATGGAGGAACACACAAACGCATTCACCCCAAGCCACTTGAGAGGGCGCTTGCCGAGTGAGCGAGCAGCAGTGTCCATGTAGTTCGTCCATACAGGCTGATAAAGTGGCTGCATCTGCACAGCCAGCTCGTAGAGCTTCAGGGCATTGATGGGGTTGCGGTGCTCAGCGAGCATTGTGGCTAAGGTACAGACCATCTGCGCATCGCGAGTAATGGCGCCCTGCTCGTACATAGCCGTCTGCATCTGCAAGGCACTCCAAGTGTATTCCCCCCAAGTGCTCCAGTGCGGGTGGCGATCCTCGGAAAGCGAGTTGGCTCCATGCCACTCGCCGTCGAAATACACGGCATACGCACAGTGTCCCGGTTCGCCCATGGTGAACGCGGGTACTCCATTCGCACAAGCCGCCGAGGTGCCGAAGTGTGAGAGCCCGCCGCACACAGCGCCGACATCTCGCGTCTCTTTGGCAAAGTTGCCGGGGTAAAGCACATCGAAAGGCTGGTAGTACCACTGCGAGAAAATGGAATCGCCGTACACATTCGTAGGCAGATAAGGCACCTGATAAGCCATGTTGGTGTACGCGCGCGCGGGTGCGGCACAGTTGTCGCGCAGCCAGCGCATGGTGCTGGCCGTGCCGAAGGGGCTGTTGCCCTTCCACCCACAGCAGTAGTGCAGCAGCCAAGTGGGCAGCTCGGCAAAATAGCCGTTCAACAATTCCTTATCGATACTCTCCGCAAAGAAAAGGTAACGCTCGCGAGCAGCGCGGTACACATCCTGCTTGTTTTTGCCGCGTTTCTTCTCGCCCGGCATAGTCGGCATGATATAGCCCAAATCCTTAAAACTCTCCAGTTCCTCCTTGCTTAACTCTTTATCCTCGCCATACCAGCCATTGCGGGTGAACTGTGTGGCTATGGCACCGGCCACGCGGCGCTTCAGACCGGGCTTGGATGTGCCACCGTCCACCAGCACTTCCTCATCCATCTTGGGATCCACCTGCCGGAAATGCGCCAGCATAGAAAGCGCAACCTCCGCCTGCGACAACTCGCCATCGTACACAAAACCTGCCAGCCACTCCAAATCGTTGAGCAGAGGAGAGAGGGTATTGCGAGTACTACGGTCGCGCATTAACTTGGAGAGCACATCCAAATCGCAGCGGTTCAACAGTTCCCACTGTGCCAGCATCAGGCGCACCTCCGGGTCTTGCAGATAGGCCTCTACCTTTTCCTGGCTCACTCCTTTCAGGCGCGAGCGAAGACGCCCGGCCAGGCGACGCTTCAGAATCTTGGGTTGTTTCCACACGGCCGGACTTATCTTGCCGGTGAACTGTGGCTCATTCACCGGCCGCAGCCCGTCATCCTCCCCGACATTTGCAGCGGCACCACTGCGGCGCCGGTAGGTGGCTATCTTCGCGGGGGTAACATTCTCACCCTCTGGGTCATCCGCCTCCTCCGGCTCATCTTCCTCGCCGTCCGCAAATGAATCCGGGTCATAAGCGTCCGCAAAACGATCCAACCCGTCATCCGGATCTTCGGACCAGTCGAAGTTCTCCTCGTCCGCTTCCGGGGTTTCCTCTTCGGGCGCATCTGCCACGGCAGAATCTGCCGATGTCGGCGTCTGAGCCGGCATTGCGGCTGGCTTCAGCGGCTTAGCCACAGGCGTGCGCTTGCCATATATCGCATTTGTAAGAGCCGGCAAAACACCGGGCGCTGCCAAGTAACCACCTGCCAGACCTACAGCCAGCGTAACGAGGAAAACATGTTTGGGCTTCATTTCTACTACGCATAGTAGCAAGTAGCCCATCCTTTGTCAAGGAAAGATGTGGTGTATAGCAAAACTAACCACCTTAAAGTGCAAAAAAAACGCTTTTTATCATTAGCCTCCAATAGAACGAGATTGAACAGAGTCTAAATTGAGTGCGAGTGTAGCCCCTGCCACGCCCCCCCCTAAGAGGGTGTGTCGCAGAGAATACCCTAGGCGCTGCCAGAAACGAGGCAGGAATTGAGCCCTTGGCAAGTACGGGAGGCGAAGTCAGTAAGCCAGCATCTCACCATACATTAGAAAAAAAATCTTAAATTTTACTTCATTATACATCAGGCATCTTGATTACCATATAATCATTTCCATGATCTAATTTCACCTTTAATTCACTATAAACACTCGGAAGATTTTCAATAATTGCATAATACATCCCATTATGATAATCCAGTGAATAATTTAGCATAAGTCTACCCCTTATATACTTATTGTAAATGAGAGAGGTTTTTATAAAATCAGAATCAATATACTTATATATAAAAACGCAATCTTGAGCATTAGCAACTTCAGAGCACGCATTGGAAATAGCTGACACTTCCACATTCGCAGGAAATTGAATTATTGTCAAATTTCCCTCTCTTTTTATATGCGTCGTGTTTTTATCCAACGCGGAAAACACATCGTATATTTTCTTATCTTTTATAATAGTATTATAAACTATGTCTTTACAGTCATCACCATAATAAAATGCTTTTGGAGTTGCTCCGTTCACATACCAATCCCAACGACAAAAAGAATTGTATATATTTACACTAATTACCGATTTCGTGGGTGGATTTTTCTGTATTACACCGAAAACACCGTCTACACATTTCATGTACATTATTCCATATATCATAACGCCGAACGCTGCAGGAACACATATATACTTTACAAGTCCTTGACGCTCGTTTATTAACTTCCGGCTCTGAATTAGCATCCATGCCATCATTCCTAATGCACAGTAATAGTAAGAGCCACCCCAGGAACCACTCAACCCGATGAAAAAAGCTATAATAAGGCAAGGGATAATAAAATATATCCAGAATCCATTTAAATCACGAAACTTTTTTAGAAAAAGGACAACAACGAAAGCAACCATTACATATATACAGTGCCTTAACATATAGGCCGAAGAAATGATGAGATCCGTTAAATAATTGCTATTGACACTACCTCCGGCCCTCGCCCATATACCGGGTGAAGAAACGCAAACAGAGAGCCCCATCATTAAGCAAACTAAGGACAATACAAAGTGTCGCGGCAGTACACCATTGCTTCGATATTCGTTAGCTGCAAGGCAAAACACAGAAAAACACATTGATGCCCCCAAGCCCTCATGCCAAGATCCGCATATAAATGAAATAACACATAACGTTAGCAATGAGCTTTTAGTGCCATTTTCTTTTTGTTTTTGAAACAACAGAAAGAAGAGACCTAACCATAAACCTCCCCACAAATAGTTTAATGAACCGGATAACCAAAAGAGCGTACCTTCAATGCAAGGTAAAAATAGAAATGACGCGCATATTACAAGAGAGGAACATGCAACATTAACCTTCCCGAAGCACAACTTACTATATATGAGCACATAAAAAAGCGCCACCACACAACTTAGAATAGAAGTAAATACTCCTTTACCCCCTCCCATATATAGTAACAGTTGGCATACCTTATCTGACATTCGTCCATTTCCCCAAGGCTCCAAAAGTCTATGATTATACATCGAATTTACTAATTCAAAGATTGAATCTATACGTCGATTTGTGTAAACAACATTCTCATTGCATCTTTCCATAACGCAGCTGAAAGAAAAATCGTCAACAAGCATTGGCGTGTTGTACGATATATAGAAAAATGAACAAATAAAAAGGACAAGGAAGACTGTTAGAGACCTATTCTTGAAGAAGAGAAAGAGAGTCGGTCGGG